>NZ_JAAGPQ010000027.1:0-89233 GCF_017104985.1 Paraburkholderia sp. Ac-20342
GCGCACGGTCGGCTGGATTGCGCAGTGGAACGAAATGATCGCCGATCCGGAGCAGAAGATCGGCCGTCCGCGCCAGCTCTTCATCGGCGAGACGCTGCGTGAGGCGAAGCCGCTTGCACAGCGCTAAACCGGCGCCGATGCGCGTGTCAATGCATTAGCGCTCCGTCGGCCCTTGAGGCCAGCGGGGCGCGGAAGTGTCGCGCCAACCTGCAGGTCCTGTGCCACTGGAAACATCTATAAACACATTCCGCAAAAAACCGCACAAAAAAATCGAAACTCCTCTGTGATAAGTTCGTCTCACGCGCACGGACACTCTACAATCGGAAGCGACCGGGCAAGATGGCGGCACGCCTTGGGCATCATCCGGAAGTGACACTGAACGCAGCAGCGAATCCACAGGAGCGACCTTGATACAGCAGCCAGAAGCCCTCGGCGGGCTGACCCACTCGGGCGGCGTCGATCACCGCGAACCCGAGCAGGACGGCATCTTCATTCCGACGGAAAACCTCAACGTCGCGAGCGCCACGCAGCACGTGCTGAAGTCGGGCGACACCTTCATCGTCAACGATCCCCTCGGCGACATCACGGGCCACGAAGACGGCCTGTTCGTCAACGACACCCGCATGCTGTCGCAACTGCGCCTGACTTTCGGTGGCCGCGCGCCGTCGCTGCTGTCGGGCAGCGTGAGCAGCGACAACACCTCGTTCACCGCGCATCTGACCAACCGTCCGCTGCCGCCGCTTGGCGGCAACAGCACGCCCGAGGGCGTGATCCACGTCGAGCGCGTGCGCGTGCTGTCGGGCACCGTGCTCAACGAAGCGATCGAACTCACGAACTACGGCACAAGCGACGCGGTCGTGCCGCTGTCCATTTCGTTTTCGAGCGACTTCCGTGACATGTTCGAAGTGCGCGGTCTCAAGCGCGACAAGCAGGGGCGTATCGAACCGGCGCGCATCGAAAACCAGGAGGTGCTGCTCGGCTACCTCGGCCTCGACGACGTCGCGCGCAACGTGCAGATCGCGTTCTCGCCGCAGCCGGACAAGCTGTTTGCCGACCGTGCCGACTACACGATCAAGCTGCCCGCGCAGGCGTGCGTGTCGATCTATCTGTCGGTCGCGGTGCACCTCGTGCCGATGACGAACAAGCCCGGCGCCGACATCGCGCAGTCCGTGCATGCGGTAAGCGAGGCGCATCTGTCGCAGGTCGATGCGGAGCGCCCACGCGTCGGCCGCACGGCGGTGCGCGCGGCGCTCGTCGACGCGCACCTCGTGATGCGCGAACGCCGCCGCGCGAGTGCGCGCGTGCGCTCGGGCAACCCGCTGTTCAATGCGTGGATCGACCGCTCGTTCGCCGACCTGAGCCTGCTGACCACCGATCTCGCGACCGGTCCGTATCCGTATGCGGGCATTCCGTGGTTTTCGACCCCGTTCGGCCGCGACGCCGTTATCACGTCGCTGCAGACGCTGTGGCTGCAACCGCACCTCGCCGCGGGCGTGCTGCGCTTTCTCGCCGATCATCAGGCGCGCGAGAACTCGCCGTTCCGCGATGCCGCGCCCGGCAAGATCATGCACGAGATGCGCAAGGGCGAAATGGCCGCGGCCGGCGAAGTGCCGTTCGCGCTGTACTACGGCGGCGTCGACACCACGCCGCTCTTCATCGTGCTGGCCGGCGCCTATGCCGAGCGCACCGGCGACCTCGCGCTGATCGACGAACTGTGGCCGGCGCTCGAACGCGCGGCGCAGTGGGTCGCGGGCGTGTGCGACAAGAACCGCCATGGGCTGCTCGACTATCAGCGCGAATCGGACGGCGGGCTCGCCAATCAGGGCTGGAAAGACAGCCACGATTCAGTGTTCCATGCCGACGGCCGTTTCCCCGATGGCCCGATCGCGCTGGTCGAAGTGCAGGCCTATGCGAGCGCCGCGTTCGACACGATGGCCCGTTTCGCGAAGCTGCGCGATCTGCACGAGGAGGCCGGGCAATATGCCGGGCGCGCGCAGAAAATCCGCCGCTGCGTGGAAGAAAAGTACTGGATGGACGAGGCCGGCTTCTACGGCATCGCGCTCGACGGTCACGGCGAACTGTGCCGCGTGATGGCGTCGAATGCGGGACACCTGCTGGCGTTCGGGCTGCCTTCGCGCGAGCGCGGCGAAGCGGTCGTGCGCGCGCTCGACTCGGCGCTGTTCCATACCGGCTGGGGCGTACGCACGCTCGCCGCGAGCCAGGCGCGCTTCAATCCGATGGCGTATCACAACGGCTCGGTTTGGCCGCACGACAACGCGCTCTGCGCGCGCGGGCTGTCGCGCTACGGCGGCAAGGCGTCGGCGGTGCGGTTGCTGCAGGCGCTGTTCGAGGCCGCGGTCAATTTCGACATGCGCCTGCCCGAGCTGTTTTGCGGCTTTCCGCGCCGGCGTGGCGAGCCGCCGACCGCGTATCCGGTCGCGTGTCTGCCGCAGGCGTGGGCGGCCGGTTCGCCGTTCATGATGCTCGAGGCCTGTCTTGGCATCACGATCGACGCCGAGCGACGTGAGGTGCTGATCGAACAGCCGATGCTGCCCGAGGGGATCGACTGGCTCGAAGTCGGCGATCTGCGGGTGGGCGATGCGTCGGTGTCGATCACGTTCCGCCGGATCGGCGAGAAGGTGGTGGCGTCGGCGGAGCAGGGCGATGTGCGGGTGGTGGCGCTGCTTTAACGCCGTGCCGCCGTTGTTGCGCGCCGTTGTTCCGTTGTCGCTCTGCCGTTACGTTGCTGTGTCGCTGCGTCATGCGCCGAGGCGGGCGTCCCGCTGTCAGCCGGATGTGACGCGTCGGGACGTGGGCCGGGGCGGGCATGCGCGATGCTACCCGATAGCCCATTCACTCACATTCCGGGAGGGCGGGTGCATCCGGCACGACGACTTGGAATAGTGCTGCTGTCGGCGGCGGCGTTGGGCTCGAGCGCGGCCTGGGCGAGCGACATCCAGTGCGCGACGACGCAGCAAGCCGCTGAGCGCGTCATATGCGATCACGCGATCCTGAACAACGAATACGACGATATCTTCGCGCAGCAACAGGCGCTGCTGCGTGACGGAAGACTCGCGGTCGCGCAACTGGTGCAATGGCGGCAAGCGCGCAACGCATGTGTCGACGTTCACTGTGTCGATGGCGTATTCGCTCAGTGGAAGACGATGGCAAGGTCTCTCGAAGCCGTTGCGCAGGCGGCGGCGCCGATAGAGATGGCTTCGGATACGGCAGCGGCTCCGGTCGGGCCGAATCCTGAGGCGCCTCCTGTGCCGGCATCGCAATCCGAAACGTCGTCGCCAGCCTCGCCGACCTCGGAGGCGTCGCTGGTGCATCAGGGCAGCGCCGCGGGCATCGCGCTTCCGCAACCGGTCGAGGCGTCGGATGCCACCGCGCCCGCGGTTGCGGTTGCGTCCGCGGCTTCCGCCGCGAGCGACGCTCGCCGTACGACCGGCATGAGCGCTGGCCTCCTGCTGGTTCTGCTGGTCGCGGTGGGGGCCGGCGTGCTGTTTGCACGCAGGACAAGGCGCGGCGGATGAGGCGAGGGCGGGCGCGTGCAGGTCGATCTATCCCCGTTGAAGCTGCCCCACCCGGTGGTAACATTTGTTGTCATCCTTACCTCCGGCGCCGCCCGGCCTCGCTATGCCTGACAGCTTCGATCAGCTTGCTGCCCTGATCCGGGCGCGCTTCTCCGACCTGAGCCCGCAGTTCCAGCTAGGGGCTGCTTTTCTGCTCGATCATCCCGACGAGGTCGCGGTGTCGTCGATGCGCAAAGTCGCCGAGCGCGCGCAGGTGCAGCCGGCATCGCTCGTGCGGTTGTCGCAGCAACTCGGCTTTCCCGGCTGGAACGAATTGCGCAACCTGTTCGTCGCGCGCGTGCGCACGCGTCCCGAACCGTTGACGAGCCGCGCGCGTTCGCTCGTCAAATCCAAAGATGCGCTCGCGAACGATCTGCTCGCCGCGCAACAGCACAATCTCGCAGCGACCGCCGCGCATAACGGCCGCACGATCGTCGAGGCCGCGCGGCTGTTGCGGCGCGCGCCGCATGTGCAGGTGGCGGGCTTCCGCTCGTGTTACCCGGTCGCGTTCGGGCTCGTGTACGGCTACCGGCTGTTCCGTCCGTCGGTGTCGTTGCTGAACGGCGAGGCCGGCACGCTCGACATGCAGTTGCGCGCGATCAGGCGCGACAGCGCGACCGTCGTCGTCAGCTTCGCGCCGTATTCGGTCGAGTCCGCGCGTGTTGCCGAAGCCGTGCTCGAAAAAGGCGGCAAGCTGATCGCGATCACCGACAGCGCCGTGTCGCCGATCGCGCTGAATGCCGACAAGGTGCTGATCTTCTCGCACGAGAGCCCGTCGTTCTTTCCGTCGCTGGTGGCCGCCACCGCGCTTGCCGAAGCGCTCGTCGCGCATCTGCTCGCGCTCGAAGGCGCGGGCGCGGTCGAACAGCTCGCGCTTGCCGAGCAGTCGTTGCATGCGAAGGGCGCCTACGTGTCCTGAGCGGGTTTGTCGCGCCGGCAACGTTCGTCGTGCGTTCCCGCGAAATCGACGCGGACGGATCAAATGGCACCGTTATGATTCATCCGGTTCTATTTTGCCTTTTATGACAACGTATGTTGTTTGACCACATAGAAAGACGCAATGCAAACGCCGCGATAACAGCGCAATAAAAAAGCCCCGCTTGCGAACGCCACAAGCAGGGCTTTTGTTTCTTACGGCGGCATCAACTGGGCTTCAGCCGCTTTGACTACCACAGCGAAGCCGCGCAAGTGCGCGGCTACAACGACGCACTTAATGACCGCGATACGTCGAGAAGAGCTGTTGCTGCACCGACGACGGCGTGCCCGAGTCCGACGAACTGGCCTTCACGCCGCCGACGTCCTGCGCGCCTTGCGCCGCGGCAACCACGCCTGTCGAGCCTTGCGGCATGGCCTTCGGATATTCGGCGTCGCTCTGATACAGGAGACCGGCTTTTTGCGCCGCCACCAGTTCGGCGCGCACCTGAGCGCGCGTGACCGGAGCGTTTGACTGCTGTGCGAACGACACGGCCGGAACGATAAGAGCCGATGCAACGACGACTGCGGAAAGAAGCGATTTCATGATGATCTCCGGTTTCGATTGTTGAGTGGATCGGTTTGAATGGTGTTGCCCGATCGGTTGAAGCGAGTCTATTTCTTACCGAGTCCGTAAAAAAGACGATTTCCGAGGAAAGATTGTTACTGCTATTGATATAGTCCAAAAAGCGCTTTTCTTGACCTCGGGCATCGGAGTCCGGTCCGATCGCCAGCGCGCCGTCACGACGGCGGCACACGGAAGCGCCTATGATGAAAGCCGGTCCACGCCCGCGCCCTACAGCCGCGCGGCAGCAGCGACCGATGCCGGCGCGCGGACACATCCGGGCGGGACCGCCGCGCGGCAGGCATCGTTTTCGGTCGCACGGCACGCGGCAGGGCACCACAGGAGAGCGGTGATGAAGCGCAAGGCATCGGCAATCTGGCAAGGCGATCTGCAGCACGGCAAAGGCTCGATTTCTACCGACAGCGGCGTCCTCAAGGACACCCAGTACTCGTTTTCGACGCGCTTCGCGGACGGCATCGGCACGAACCCCGAAGAACTGATTGCGGCGGCGCATGCGGGGTGCTTCTCGATGGCGTTGTCGGCGGAACTGGGCAAGGCCGGCATCACGCCCGAGCGGATCGGCACCACGGCCACCGTCACGCTCGACAAGGACGGCGGCGGCTTTGCGATCAGCGCCGTGCATCTCGACGTGACGGTGAAGATTCCGGGCGGCGACAAGGCCGCGTTCGACAAGGCGACGGCCGATGCGAAGGCGGGTTGCCCGGTGTCGAAGGTGCTCAACGCGACGATCACGATGGATGCGAAGCTCGAAACCTGAGGCTGGGGGTTCATCCGCGCGGCAGCAAAGATAAACGGAAATAAACGGAAGCCGGCGATGGTGCGAGACCGTCGCCGGCTTTTTTGCGCGTTGCGCGGGGGCGGACATGGCTCGCCGTTGCCGTCGATCGTCTGCCTCGTGCGGCGGAAGGCCGTGAGCGGGAAGGCCGGGCTTACATCGGATGTTGCGCCGTCGACGTGGCAGACTGGCCTTTCCCCGCATTCGGCATTGCAGCAATCCGCAGCGCGTTTTTGCGTGCTTCGCGCAGGCAGTTTGAAAAATGCCGTACCACGATCGTTTTCAATGACCGGCTTATCGTAAAAATTTTGTCGTTTTAAAGAAAGACTGCATGAAAGTTTCAAGGGTTTATCAGTGAGTCTGTAATTCACAAGCCGTTTTGATTTGCATCAAACAGGAATAAACCCTATGCGGCATTGCGTCACGCTTCTAATATGACGAATCCGGGCCGCATTTTCTACCGGACGGGGAAGCCCCGTGCAAGTAAGTGTTGCGCTTGTGCGGTAGCGCACAAAGCGGTTGCTGGCATGGGATTCGGGAATTTCCCCTGTTGGATGGGAACTAAACCCGGCGGCTTCGAATTCAGCCGTAATGAAAGCGGTATCAATAAAAAATCGCTTGCCGCGTTTAAATTCAATTGTTAATCTCTCTCAAGTTTTAGAGCGCTCCTTCAGCAGTCAAAGTCGCAGTCAGGATCGATAAAGCGGCGCATTGGCCTGGCGCAATGACTTAATAACGCTCAACATGGGGATTCAATATGCTGACCGCGACCATTGACGCATTGCAGACACCGTCCGCCGCCTCGTTCAACGCAGGCGACGTGGTCACGCTGAAGGAAGGGGGCCCGCGCATGACCGTGACCTACGTGGGGCCGGTCGCGCTCAATCCCGGCAACTGGCTGATCTGCGAATGGTTCGACGAACACGGCGAACTGCGCCACGAGATGTTCGAGCCGGACAGGGTGCGGGCCGAGCCCCGTTCGATTCCGGCCGGCTCCGTGCAATGGAATCGCATGGGGCGCGCCGCGTGAGTCCGGTTGCGCGTGCAACGTGCGCCCGCTGCGCGAAGCACGCAATCATCGAAGCACATTCATCGAATCGCATCGTTCGACCCACACCTCGCGGCGAGTCACCGCTCCGGCCGGTTGCGCGCGGCCGTGCGCCGTTGCACGCGCGCCATCAGCGCCGATGAAAACGCCCGCATGCTCAGAAGCTTGCGCGTCTTGACGACGTCGCCCGCCAGCGTCTCCGGCGGGTTCGGCTGCAATGCCCAATAGAGCGCGAGCAGCCAGCCGAGCACGGTCCAGCCGAGGCAGGCATTGAAGAGCGCGAGCGTCAGCACGTCGCGGCGCTTGCGCCGGTCCGCGAGAATTGCCGGCAGAAAGTACAGCGCCAGCGCCGCCACCGCAGCGATGGCCTGCACGGCCACGTTACCGCTCATAAATATCTCCCGATGCGTGATGCATGCAGCGATTGTCGCGCGAACGGCGTACTTGCGCAGCGCCGCTGCACGAGTGCGCATCAAGGCATGTCGAGGGGTTCAGCCCGGCGCGCATCGGGACTATCATGATCGTTTCGACTGACCCGCCCCCACGGACGCCATCATGACCCCCGACGATACCCAGCAGGTGCAACGCCTCGACCCGGACACGCTACGCGAATTCGTCGAGCGCAAATGGAACGACGAGATCGTCCCCGCGCTGACGGACTACATCGCGGTGCCGGCCAAGAGCCCGGCCTTCGATCCCGACTGGGCGAGGCACGGCTATCTCGAACGCGTGATCACGGACGCGGCGCAATGGGCCGAGCAGCAGCCGGTGCGCGGTCTGACGCTCGAGGTGATCCGCTTGCCGGGGCGCACGCCGGTGATCTTCTTCGAAACGGCCGCGACGCGCTCGGGCAGCGACGAAACCATCGTGCTGTACGGCCACCTCGACAAGCAGCCCGAATTCGACGGCTGGCGCAACGACCTCGGTCCGTGGACGCCGAAGTTCGAGGACGGCAAGCTCTACGGCCGCGGCGGCGCCGACGACGGCTATGCGATCTACGCGAGCCTCACGGCACTCGCCGCGCTCGACGCGCAGGGCGTCGAGCGTCCGCGCTGCGTGGGTCTGATCGAAACCTGCGAGGAGTCGGGCAGCTACGATCTGCTGCCGTACGTCGACGCGCTGCGCGAGCGGCTCGGCAATGTCGGCCTCGTCGTGTGCCTCGACTCGGGCGCGGGCAATTACGACCAGTTGTGGCTTACCACGTCGCTGCGCGGCCTCGTCGGCGGCGATCTCGAAGTGCAGGTGCTCGACGAGGGCATTCATTCGGGCGTCTATGGCGGCATCGTGCCGTCGAGCTTCCGCATCATGCGTCAGCTGTTCGACCGGCTGGAAGACTCGGCGAACGGCACGCTGCTGCCCAGGGGCTTCCATTGCCCGATCCCGGCGGACCGCCTGCGCGAAGCGGAAGCGACCGCGCGCATTCTCGGCGACGACGTCTGGAAGAAGATGCCGTGGGCCTGCGGGCAGGATGGCCGCCAGGTGCTGCCCACCACCAGCGATCCGCAGGAGGCGCTGCTCAATTCGACGTGGCTGCCGTCGCTGTCGGTGACGGGCGCGGCCGGCTTGCCCGCACTCGCGGATGCCGGCAATGTGCTGCGTCCGCGTACGGCGTTCAAGCTGTCGCTGCGTCTGCCGCCGCTCGTCGAGGCGGAGAAGGCCGTCGCCGAACTGAAGGCGCTGCTCGAACTCGATCCACCGTACAACGCCAAGGTCACGTTCAAGCCCGACGCGGGCTCGGCGAACGGCTGGAGCGCGCCCGATGTCGCGCCGTGGCTTGCCACCGCGCTCAACGACGCCTCGCGCACGCATTTTGACGCGGATGCGGCCTATATGGGGCTGGGCGGCACGATTCCGCTCATGAACGTGTTGCAGGAGGGCTTCCCGAAATCGCAGTTCATGGTGTGCGGTGTGCTCGGGCCGAAGTCGAACGCGCATGGGCCGAACGAGTTCCTGCACGTGCCGTACGGCAAGAAGCTTACGGCCGCGGTGGCCGAGGTGATTGCCGCGGCGCCCTGAGTGCGGGAGGAAGAGGCGGAGGGTTTGGTGCCCGTCGCTTTACGCATGGCATCGGCGTGATCTCGCGGCGTCTCGTTGCAGCGGGAAGCAGCAGGTTTAGCGCTTGTCGCTTCGCGCATGGCGCCAGTGCGATCCCATGCCGTCTCGCCACCGCCGGAAGAAGCGGCGCGCTCTGCGGCCGCCGCTTTGGGGAGGGTGTAGGTCTGATCCCGCGCCATCTCGCGCTGTTTCGCATAGCTTGCGCGCCATATCGGCGTGAGCAGGAAAGTGTCGGTCCGCAAACCGGCGCACCTGCAACCAGCGCAGAAGCGTGACGCTCAGGCGATCAGCCTGAGCTTGCGCCGGTCGAGCAGCCAGCGCTCGAATTCGGCGGCGGGCATCGGCTTGCCGTACAGGAAGCCCTGCACGTAATCGACGCTGAGCCCCTTCATGAATGCCTCTTCGGCCTCGGTTTCGATGCCTTCGGCCACCACCTGGAAGTCGAGCTCCTGGGCAACCGCGACCATCGAGCGCACGAGTGCCTGCGCCTTCGTGTCCGCATGGATCGAGCGCACGAAGCTGCGGTCGAGCTTGATGACGTCGAGCGGAATGCGGCCCAGTTGCGACAGCGACGAATAGCCGGTGCCGAAATCGTCGAGATGCACTTGCGCGCCGAGCTGGCGGAACTGCTTGATCAGTTCGATGGCGGCCGCTTCGTTTTCGATCAGGCAGCTTTCGGTGAGTTCGAGGTCGAGCAGGCAAGGGTCGAGGTTCGCGTGATGCAGAGCCTCGGCGAAGTGCCGGACCACGGCGGTATCGGTCAACTGGCGCGCCGATACGTTGATCGCGATGCGCAGATCGTAGCCGGCCGCGTTCCAGCGAGCCGCCTGTTTCGCGGCGGTTTCCATGACCCAGCGGCCGAGCACGCCGATCAGTCCGGATTCCTCAGCATAGCGGATGAATTCCACCGGCATGATCTGCCCGCGCTCGGGCGAATTCCAGCGCACGAGCGCTTCCGCGCCCTGCACGGCGCCGCTCGCGAGTGCCAGCTTCGGCTGATAGTGCAGCGCGAACTGGCCTTCTTCGAGACCACGGCGCAGGTTCGTGTCGAGCCACATGAATTCGGCGACGCGCCGGTTCATGTCCGGCGAGAACACGCGGTGCGTGCGCTTGCCTTCGTCTTTCGCGACGTACATCGCGGTGTCGGCCGAGCGGATCAGCGAGTCGAGACTGTCGCCGTGCTCCGGCGAGCGCGCGATGCCGATCGAGCAGCCCGTGTAGACCTCCACGAGCCCGATCGCGAACGGCATGCGCATGCGGTCGAGAATGCGCTGCGCGGTGTGTTCGAGTTCGTGCGCGGTGCCTTTGGCCGCGAGCACGATGAATTCGTCGCCGCCGAGCCGCGCGAGCGAGTCGCCCGGATTCAGGCAATTGCGGATCGCATCGGAAACGTCGCAGATCAGCCGGTCGCCGAATACGTGGCCGTAGTGATCGTTGACCTTCTTGAAGTTGTCGAGATCGAGAAACAGCACACCGACCGCTTCGCCCGGCGCGGCCTGCTCGATGGCGATCTGGATCTTCTCCTGGATCGCGTTGCGATTCGCGAGGCCGGTGAGCGGGTCGGTGGTGGCCTGCTCGATGAGCCGTTCCTGGGCGAGCCGCTGTTCGGTGACGTCGGTGCCCGAGCAGATCAGGAATTGATCCTCGATGCCGGTGCCGCTGCGCACGAACTTGTTGCGAAACAGGAAGAGCCGTTCGCCATGCACGGTTTTGATGCGCCGCTCGATCTCGTACGATTCGCCGCGATTGAAAAACGCGGCGAGGTTCCGGCTCGAGGCCGTATCGTTCCCGGACGGCATGAACAGCGTCCACACGCTGCGGCCGATGATGTCTTCTTCGCGGATGCCGGTCAGGTCTTCGGCGAGCCGGTTGAAACGTTGTATCCGGCCATGCCGGTCGACGATGACCACGACCGAATTGACTTCGGAGACCACCTGTTCCGCAAACGCAAGACCGTGCAGCAGCGCGTGGGCGACGGCTTCGGTGTCGTGGTGGGCCGAGGCGGTGCCGCTCCACGTGTGATGGTCGCGCCGCTTGCCGACCAGGTGCAGACGCAGCGGCGCACCGGCCAGTTGCACTTCGACGACGACGTGCGAGGTCGCGCCGGTCAGGCCGCGGATGGACGAGGCTTGTTCAGGCGTGAGGGGAATCGCGACGCCGGCGGGTGTGCCGCCGCGCACCGGCATCAGTTCGAGCACGTCGCGGCCGGCCGACAGATGCCAGCGCGGGCTGCTCGTGCCGAACTGCTGGTGAAGCACCTGGTCGTGTTGCGCGTCGCTCATGAAGTCCCCGGGCAGTGTGCCGGCAGTCCCTGTCAGCGCGGGTGTCGGCAGACAGTCTTCCTCATACTAAAGTGAAACTGCTTCATTGTATCGAAGCGTTTGAATTCAGGCGCATAAAACGCGTATAAAACGTTAACGGCCAGTGCGGACAAAAACTTCAGGATGGCGCCGCGCCAAGCCGTGTTTTCAGCAACGCCTTCACAACTTCCGTGCAAGCAGGGCACGCGCCCGTTCCCGTTCGACGGGATGCGCATCGAGCGCGGCGTCGAAGCAGAACTTGCCGGCCACGAGCGTGGCCGCAACCACGCCGTCGCGATACAGCACGCGGTTTCCCGCGACCGCCGGCACGCGCTCGCCCACCAGCAGCGTGCCCGCGAGATTCAGCGGGTCCGTGCCTGCAACACAGACAAAAGCTCCGTCGTTCGCATGCCGCCGCACTTCGCGCAGCAGCGGAATCGCCTCGGGCAAGGCGAACTGCTCGCCGGCGAGTCCATTGACAAAACGTCCGCCGCGGATCACGCCGCGCGCTTCGAGCCGCTGGAACACGCGCAGCAGATCGCGCCACGGCGGCAGCCATTCCGCTTCGCGTTCGAGCACGCGCCAGAATACGACGCCATAGCGACGCAACAGTGTCATCGCGACATGTTCGAACACCTCGGGCGGCAACGGGCGACGACGTTGGGGCAGGTTTTCCGCCGCTTTGACGCCGCTGCCGGTTGCGTGGGCCGCCTCGTTGGCCGCGGCGGTATCGGCGGCTGGGCGGCGGCTCACGAGCGCCCAGCGCCCCGCGTCGTCCATGCCGCCGATCAGCGCGCCCGATCGCGCGCGCCGGCCGCTCGAAAACGCGTTGCGCTTCGTGACCGGCTTGAGCAACGCGCGCAGGCCCGCGAAGCTGTCGGAGTTGACGAGTCCCGCGGCGACCAGTTCGCCGAGCGCGCCTTCGAGCTCCATCCGTAGCACGCGAATTTCCGCGAGCAGTTCGTCGAAAAACATCGCGCCGTGCTGCGCGAGCGCGTCGTACACGCTTTGCGCGAGCGCCGACAATTCCATCTGCCGCGCGGGATCGAGCAGCGCGCGCCACGTGCGGACCTCGGCGCGCGACAGCAGCACGATCGGCGTGCTGCGGATCGGACCGGCGGTGCCGCGCACGCGTTCGGTCAGGCGTGTCCAGACGAGCTTGCCGGAGCGGCATAGTTCGTCGAGCGAACTATTGGCATAGGCGCGCACGCGTGCCGGCAGAATGTCTTCTTCCCAGGCGGCGGCCGCGGCCTGGAAACCTTCGAGCTGATCGAGCGCGGCCGCGAGCGCGTCGCGGCCTTCGGCGCGCGTGTCCGGCATCAGATGCTGCCACTCGAACAGGAAGCGCATGAAGTCGTGCCGCTCGACCGGCTCGATTTCGCGCCGCAGACGCCGCACCGTGTAGCGATGAATGCGCGCGAGCAGATGCCGCTCGCACCATTCCTCGATGCAGCCTTGCGGCGTGAAGCGGCCGCGCAGCAGATAGCCTTCGGCTTCGAGCCGCACGAGCGCCTGCTCGACCTGGTGCGCGGGCAGGCCGAGCGGCTGTGCGATTGCCTCGACCGTGAGCGGGCCGAAGCCGGTCAGACGCGCGCGCAGCACGTCGACGAGCGCGTCGTCGGCGTTCCAGCTATCGGTGTAGCCCTTCGGCGCGCTCAGTTGCGGCGCGTAGTGCTCGCGCGGAATGCCGGGGTAAAGCGCGGCGAAGCAGGTGAGGCGTTCGGCGGGCAGCCACAGCGCGTCGCGGGTGGCCGTGCCGGCGTCTGCGTTTGCGTTTGGGCGAGCGGCGAGTGGCATGCGCGTGGCGCGTCCGGCTTGCGCGAGCGATGCGAGCAACGCCGGCCATTCTTCATACGCTTGCGCCTCGGCTTCGGTGATGCAGGCGAGACCCGTCAACGCTTCGTGCATTTCGTCGGCGTTGCGCGCCTGCGGCCAGGCTTCGTCGCGCACGCTGTCGATCGCGGCGGCGTCGAGCGCGCCGAGGTCGTCGGCGCTCGACGGATCGCTCCAGCGGCGGTTTTGCACCGCCAGAGTGCGGCGTTCCTCGATCGGCGCGTCGTCGAGATAGGCGTACGGCTTCGCGGTCAGGATTTCGGCGGCAAGCGGCGAGGGCGCCGGCAGATCGCGCGCGACGAGCCGCATCTCGCCGTGCTCGATGCGGCGCAGCAGCGCGAGCCAGCGTTCGCTGTCCATCGCGTCGTGCAGGCAGTCGTCGATAGTTTGGTCGACCAGCGGGTGATGCGGCACTTCGCGCTCGCCGACGATGTTTTCGAGACACGCGGCCTGCTCGGGAAACACGCTCGCGAGCAGATCCTCGCTGCGCATCCGTTGCAGTTGCGGCGCGGTCTTGCGGCCGCCCGTGTAGCGTGGCAGACCGAGCGAGGTCGTCGCGTTCCAGCGCCAGCGCACGCCGAAAAGCGGCGCGTCGAGCAGCGCCTGGATCAGCAGATGCTCGGCGCTGTTCGAATGCAGATAGCGCCATACGTCGTCGAGCACGAACGAATGGCTACCGGTCAGCGACAACACGATCGCGTCCTCGGTCGCGGCCGCCTGCAACTCGAAATTGAAGCTGCGGCAGAAGCGCTTGCGCAGCGCGAGCCCCCACGCGCGGTTCACGCGGCTGCCGAACGGCGAGTGGATCACGAGCTGCGTGCCGCCCGATTCGTCGAAGAAGCGCTCCATCACGAGCGTGTTCTGCGTCGGCAGCACGCCGAGCGCGGCGCGGGCGCGCGCGAGGTAATCGACGATCTGGCGCGCGGCGGGTTCGTCGAGCGCGAGGTGGTCGATGAGCCAGGCGACGGCGTGGTCGATGCGCGGCGAGCCGGCTGGCGTGGAGGTCGTGAGGGTTGCGCTCGCGGGCGGGTTCGTCGCGGTTGCGGTTGCAACCGGGTTTGCAACCGCGTTTGCGCATTTATCGTCACCAGGTGCTGGCGATGCGGCGGCGTGGGTCGCAACGGGTTGCGCCTGCTGTTCAATCGCGGCTGTTGCCTTGGCTTTGCGCCGGGTTTTCGCAGCCGCTTTTGCCGGTGCAGCTATTGTCGCGCCGGTCGCGGCTTCCGCTTCGATCTCCGCCTCGGCTTTTGCGCTGACTTCTGCCTTAACGTCGATTCCCACCGACTTCGCCACCCCCAGCGCCCCCGGCTCGCGCTCCGTAAGCAGCCGCTCGATCTGCTCGCGCAAGCGCGCGACCGCGAACGACAGTTCATCGCTGCGCCCCGGCGCCTCGCCGAGCCAGAACGGAATGTTCGGCGGCTGCCCCTGCGCGTCCTCGACACGCACGCGGCCGCTCTCGATGCGCAGAATCCGGTACGACGCATTGCCGAGCTGGAACACGTCGCCGGCCAGGCTCTCGACCGCAAAGTCCTCGTTGACGGTGCCGATGTTGATTGCCTGCGGTTCGAGCACGACCGCGTAGTCGGCGTTCTCGGGAATCGTGCCGCCCGAGGTGACGGCGACGAGCTTGCCGCCGCGCCGGCCGCGCAGCGTGCCGCTGACCGCGTCGCGATGCACATAGGCGGCGCGCGGCCCCTGGCGGCTCGTGTAGCCGTCGACGAGCATGCGCAGCACCGCGTCGTATTGCTCGCGCTCCAGTTCGGCATACGGCGCGGCGCGGCGGATCATCTCGAACAGTGCGTCCTCGCTCCACTCGGTGCTCGAGACTTCCGCGACGATCTGCTGCGCGAGCACGTCGAGCGGCGCGCGCGGAATCCTTAGCGCGTCGAGTTCGCCGCGCCGCACGCAATCGAGCAGCGCCGCGCATTCGAGCAGATCGTCGCGCGACGCCGGAAAGAGCCGCCCCTTCGGCATGCCGCCGACGTGATGGCCCGAGCGTCCGACGCGCTGCAGAAACGGCGCGATCGCGCGCGGCGAACCCATCTGGCAGACCAGATCGACGTCGCCGATATCGATGCCGAGTTCGAGCGACGCAGTCGCGATCAGCACGCGCAATTCGCCGCGCTTAAGGCGCTGTTCGGCATCGAAACGATGTTCTTTCGCGAGGCTGCCGTGGTGCGCGGCAACCGCCTCCTTGCCGAGCCGTTCCGTGAGATGCCGCGCGGCACGTTCGGCCATGCGGCGCGTGTTGACGAACACCAGGGTCGTGCGATGCAGCGCGACGAGTTCGGCGAGGCGATCGTAGACGCGCTCCCACACTTCGTTCGGCATCACCGCTTCGAGCGGCACGGGCGGGATGTCGAGCGCGAGGTCGCGCGCGCGAACATGGCCGACGTCGACGATCGCGCAATCCACGGGCGAGCCGTGTTCGATACCGGTTCCGCCGACCAGAAAACGCGCCACCGCATCGACCGGCTTTTGCGTCGCGGAAAGACCGATGCGCGGCAAGCGCCGCTCGCACAGCGCGTCGAGCCGTTCGAGACTGAGCGCGAGATGGCTGCCGCGCTTGCTGCCCGCGAGCGCATGAATTTCATCGACGATCACCGTGCGCGCCGTCGCCAGCATGCGCCGCCCCGAATCGGAGCCGAGCAGCACGTAGAGCGATTCGGGCGTGGTGACGAGAATGTGCGGCGCGCGTTTTTTCAGTGCGTTGCGTTCCTGTTGCGTGGTGTCGCCGGTGCGCACGGCCGTGCGGATCTCGAGCGGCGGCAGGCCGAGCGCGTCGAGTTCGGCGGCGATGCCCGCGAGCGGCATCTGCAGATTCAGGCGGATGTCGTTCGAGAGCGCCTTGAGCGGCGAGACGTAAACCACGAGCGTTTCGTCGGGCAGCGTGCCGCCGTTCGCGAGTCCTTGCTGGACCAGTTCGTCGAGTGCCGAGAGGAACGCGGTGAGCGTCTTGCCGGAGCCGGTCGGCGCGGCGACCAGCGTCGAGCGACCGCTGCGGATCGACGGCCAGGCGGCGGCCTGGGCGTCGGTGGGCGCGGCAAACGTCTTCAGGAACCAGCCGGCGACGGCCGGATGAAAACCGTCCAGCGCGACGTCCAGCGCGCGCTGCGCCGGCGCGGGTTTCACCGCGGGCCGCGCAGGGCTCGCGCGCGAGCGGGATTGCCTCGCGTGCGGAGTCGCGTCGAGCGCGGCAGAAGTCCTGGTCGAAGAAGTCATGCTCGTCTAGATGAGGGCGGCGCGCGGCATATCCAGTGGCGATGCGATGCGATGCGAGGCGGGCGGCCCGGATTTTGTCGCGGCGCGTCATATCGAATCGTTCGGCGTCGGAGTCAGTCTCGCAGTTTTTTGCGACTTTTGCGCGGCACGCCGGGATTTGCGTGGCCTGACCTTGCGCCCAGGCATCCGCCGATTACTTCGCGGCGTCCTCGCTATAAGCCGCCACGGCGTCCATCGTGCGGGCCGAGTACACGAGCGTCGCGCCCGCGTTGACCGCCATCGCGACGCCGAGCGCTTCAGCTATTTCCTCGCGCGTCGCGCCGTGTTTCAGCGCCTCGGCCGTGTGCACGGTGATACAGCCGTCGCAACGCAGGCTGACCGCGACCGCGAGCGCAATCAGTTCGCGCGTCTTCGCGCCGAGCGTGTCGGTCTTCTGGCCGGCGCCCGACATCGCCTGATAGGCCTTCACGGTGTCCGGCGCGAGCTTCGACATCTCGCCGATACGGCCGAACAGTTCCTTGCGGTAATCGATCCAGTTCAACATGGCAGTGCTCCTTGGTCTGTGGCGCACCGGCGGATGCCGGCGTCGTGGGAGAAAGTATTGCGCGCCGCCGCGATATCCCGAATACTCGGTTCGCTCAACTTTTAGCGCGGGCGTCTCATGGACACACTCAGCCGGCTGATCGACCTCGCCCGTCCGCAAGCGAGCCTCGACTTGCGCTGCATGCTCTCGGGCGCGTTCGATATCGATCACGCGCCGATGGAAGCGGGCATCGCGCCGTTTCACCTCGTGCTCGGCGGCGCGTGCGCGATCGACACCGCGGGCGGCGCCGTCGAATTGCAGGCCGGCGACTTCGTGCTGTTTCCGCGCGGCGCGGCGCATCGCGTGCGCGACCTGGGGCGTTCGGCCGGCGCCGCGCCGTTGGCGCTCGGGCATGACGGCATGCTGCCGGTGCGGCGCAACGACCGCGCCGCGGCGGCTCGCGAATCCGGCGACGCCGCCTTGCCCGATGAGCCCGACGTCGCTCTGCTGTGCGGCCGCTTCGTCTACGCGCCGGGCTCGTCGGCGCTGCTGCTCGACGCGCTGCCCGATCCGTTGCACGTGTCGCTCGGTGGCGCGCGGACGCTCGGCACATTGCAAACGGTGATCGCGCTGATGCGCGGCGAGGCGGAGCGCCGTCAACCCGGTGCGTTCGCGATCGTCACCGCGCTGAGCCACGCGCTCTTCGCGATGGCGTTGCGCGTATACGGCGAGCATGCGGCGCAGAGCACCGGCGTGCTCGCACTGCTGACCGACGCGCGGCTTGGCGCGTCGGTGCAGGCGATGCTCGATGCGCCCGAGCGTGCCTGGACGATCGCCGAACTCGGCGAGCGCGCGGCGATGTCGCGCGCGACTTACGCGCGTCGTTTCAACGAGCGCGCGGGCGTGACCGTGATGGACTTTCTCACGCGGATTCGCATGACGATCGCGAGCGATCTGCTGTTGCGCACGCGCCGCAGCGCGGCGGAGATCGGCGAGGCGGTCGGCTATCAATCGGAAGCGGCATTCGGCAAGGCGTTCGCACAAAGCGTCGGCATGACGCCCGGACGCTACCGGCGCCGCGCGCAAGCGGACGATGCTTCGGAAACCTGATGAGATGCCGCTGGGCGTCAGGGCGTGCCGCGGTGCCGATGGCCGGGTTCGCCGCGAACCTCGCGGCGGCGCTGGCGTGCAACGCTAGCCGGATTGTCCGGATTTGCCGAACGCACGCCGTTCGAGCGAGGACATGAGCCATGCGACCAGCAATGCGCAGACGGTGCCGAGCGTCACTTCGGCGAGCCGCAGAAACGCTTTGTCCCACACGGGTCCGATGCCGGGCACGAGCAGCATGATCGTCGCGGTGACGCCGCCCAGCCGCGCCGCGCTGCCCACGTTGACGACCCAGCAGATCATGATCGCGACGGCCACCGTTGCCGCATAGACCGCGAAATGACCGCCGCCCGCGAGCGTGCCGAGGAGACCGCACACGCCGCCGACCATTGCGCCGATGAACTGGTCGCGCGAGAGCTTGCGCGTGTCGATATAACTGTGCTGGCTGACCGCGATCGCGGTGATCGCGGCCCAGAACGCCTGTTCCGTATGCAGCGCGCGGCCGATCGCGAACGCGAGACTCGCGCCCGCCACCGCCTGCACGGCCATGAAGCCGCCTTCGATGAGCCGGTCGCCGAGCGGCAGCGTCTTGAGGAAAGCGAACAGGGCGTCGGCGGTGGACGTACGCGCGGATTGCCGTGAATCGTCGGAGGGAGTCATCGAATGAAGGCGCCTTGCCGCAGCATGGAGGTGCCGTATTCTAGCGACTCCGCTTCGGGGCGCTCAAGCTTGAGTTTGTGCGCGGGCTCGTGCGAAGGCGGCGGGCAGGGTCGTGGCGAGGTCGAGGTTCCGATGAGCCGCATATGGAGCGTTGGACCGGTGCGGCTCGCAGCCGGAGTGCCTGGTTTGGTGTACCGAGGTGGCTGGCGTGCGGTCCGCCATCAACGAGCAGTGATCCTTATCAAATCCCTGAGCGAGGTGGGTCGATGTGCCGACGATCGGGCAACGATCGCTCCTTCGACGTTCGACATTACCGATGCGCGAAATACACAAGATGCCCGATATCAACGCGGCTTCGATTTCGCTCCGCAATGTGCGAATAGCCCGCATCGCGTGACCTCGCGCGGCAGAACGCCTCGCCGGATATGGGCACGTGTTTTGCTCCCAACGCTTTAGCAAAGGGGGCCGCCATGCAAATGCATAACGAGCAAACGCCGATCGCGCGAACGACGAAGCACAAGGGGTTGCATGAGCGAGAGCGATGGTCTGCAAGCGCCGCCGCTTCGATGTATCAGCATGGTGTGTCAACAGGGAGAAAATGCATGACATTCCGGTATTCCCTACAAGTGTTGACGATGGCGCTGGCCGTGGCGGGCATCGGCGTCGCATCGACCGGCACCGTCCATGCGCAGGCAAGCGAGGCCCCGGCCGGCGCCGCGCCGGTTGGCGGCACGACACTTTCTCCCGCCGATCAGCAGTTCGTGCTCGAAGCTTCGACGTCCGATGCGACCGAAATCGCCGCAAGCGAAGTCGCGCTGAAAAATTCGCACGATCCGCAGGTCAGGAAGTTCGCAGGGCAAATGATCGTCGACCACACGAAGCTCTCGCAGGGCATGGCGGCGCTCGTCGCGAAGAAGGGCTTCAAGTTGGCGCCGTCGGCGGATTCGGCGCTGGTCGGCAAGCTGCAAACGCTAAAGGGCACTGCGTTCGATCAGGCTTACGTCGAGCAGATCGGCGTGGAGGCGCATCAGCGCGCGGTCGATCTGTTCCAGCAGCAACGCGCGAGCGGCACCGATGCGCAACTGAAGGCCGCGGCCGCGCATGCGCTGCCGACCATCCGGCATCACCTCGACATGGCGCGTCAGCTCGCCGGCAAGATGAAGGGCTCGTCATGAACGCGACCCTGCCGCGGCCTGCTTATGAGGATTCCTTTATGCAGATCATTTTCCCCGATGAGCAACCCGTTTTCGACGGGGCGAATCTGACGGTTTGCTTCATCGCGCGCGTGCATGGCGAGCCGGTCGTGTGCGCGATTACCGCCGAGGCGCTCGAAGATCATTTCGGTGCCGATTCGGCGCTCGAACCGGCCTTGATGGAGGCGTTCGACAGGGGGCGCCAGCGCATCCGTTCGGTCTGCGCGGAAGCGCTCGACCAGAACGACGGAGAAGGCGTAGTGTTGCATAGCGGACTGTTCCGAGTCGAAGGCCTGGAGCCGGATCGTGGCGCTGCGGCATAGCGCGCTCGCGTGCCGCAGCGCCGTGCTTTCTCGATGCGCCATGCAAAGGCGCGGACAGGGGCCGCGAACGCCTTTCATCGATAAGGAGGCGATATGTCACTCATCGTTGCAGCACGCTTTACGACTTTTCCCACCGCGGAAAACGCCGCGCAAAAGCTCTTCAATACCGGGTTCGTCGAAGAAGACGTGACGCTGTTTTTCGTCAATCCGCGCGGCCAGCACGCGCATCATCCGATCGGCGGCAATATGGGCACCGACCCCGGCGCGCGCGACGCGCCCAAAGGCGCGGGAATGGGCGTGACGATCGGCTCGGTGATGGGCGCAGTCGTCGGCGTCGCGATCTTCGCGGCGTTTTCGGCCCCGCTGCTCGTTTCGCTGATCGCGGCCGGGGTCGGCGCTTATGCCGGGTCGCTGGCGGGCGCGATGTCGCGCACGCGCGAGCACGCAAAAACGGGGTACAGGGTGCCGTATCACGAAGAGTTGCGCGATTCCGGCGTGCTGGTCGCCGTGCACGTGTCGCAGGACAATCAGCTCGAAGCCGCGCGCGTGTTGCGAGAGGCTGGGGGCATGGCGATCGAAAAGGCGACCGGGCGCTGGCAGCAGGGACGCTGGGCCGATTTCGATCCTTCGAAAACGCCGGAGCCGTTCAATGAGTTTGTGGAGAAGCGGGCGTAGGTTGGGGCGGCGGTATGAATAGAACGGCTCGATGGATTCGGGCCGTTTTTTTGTGCAGCTGAGTGGTAGCTATCGCACGAATTAACTTATTGCCATCTCGTTAATAAATAAAAATGATGATCTTGGTGGGTGCATGAGATTTGATGATGTTTTCTTGATTTTAATTGTTGGAGTGTCTGATATTTATTGTCGAATTTTTATTTAATTGTATTTTTAAATGTCAATCAGATAATTCCTATTTGTATTTTTATTTTCTGATTCATATACAATTAACTTTTATTAAAAGAATAAAATTGATGTATGCGGTACTTTGAGGCGGTTAAAAAAACACGCTTCCTAAAGATGAACAGGAATACTTTTCGGCTCGTCTATAGCCGGCTTCGGGATATGCCCGTTGCAGTTGCAGAAACGGCCATTGGCCACGGCAATGTCTGTCAAGGGGAAACTCTTCCGTCCATCTCAAATCGACGCATGACTCTTTTCGCGATGCGTCACGCAGTTTTTGCCGTGCTCGTGCTGTCCGGATTTACGCCCGAGTTTTCGAATGCGCAGATCGTGCCCTCGGGTGCGCATGCGCCAACGGTCATCCAGACGCAGAACGGTTTGCCGCAAGTCAATATCAACAAGCCGGGTGGCGCGGGGGTTTCGGTCAACACGTATTCGCAATTCGACGTGCAAAAGCCGGGCGTGATTCTGAATAACTCGCCGACCATCGTTCAGACGCAGCAGGCGGGGCAGATCAACGGCAATCCGGATCTGTCGCCGGGACAATCGGCGCGGATCATTCTGAATCAGGTCAATAGCAATTCACCGAGTCAATTGCGTGGTTATCTCGAAGTCGCCGGCAATAAAGCGGAAGTGGTGGTGGCGAACGGCTCGGGCATCGTCGTCGATGGCGGCGGCTTCATCAATACGACGCGCGGCATTCTGACGACCGGCACGCCACGGCTCGACGCCAGCGGCAATCTGACCGGCTTCGACGTGGCGGGCGGCAACATCACCGTGCAGGGTGCGGGGCTCAATACGCGCAACATCGATCAGGTCGATCTGATTGCGCGCGCGGTGCAGGCGAATGCCGCGATTTACGCCAATACGCTCAATGTCGTGACCGGCGCGAACCAGGTCGATCACGACACGCTGGCGGCCACGCCGATCGCGGCTAACGGCGCATCGCAAGGCGTCTCGATCGACGTGAGCCAGCTTGGCGGCATGTACGCGAACCGGATCGTGCTCGTCGGCAATGAGAAGGGAGTCGGCGTGTCGAACGCGGGCGTCATCGAGGCGCAGGCGGGCGACCTCACGCTGACCACGCAGGGCAAGCTGGTGCTCAGCGGCACGACGGGCGCAAGCGGCAATCTCTCGGTGTCGGCGGCAGATGGAGTCGACAACAGCGGCACGACCTTGGCGCGTCAGTCGGTGTCGATCAATACGTCCGGCACGCTCGTCAATAGCGGCACGCTGGCCGCGCAGCAGGGGCTCACGGTGAACGCGGGCAGCATCGCCTCCACCGGTTCGCTCGGCGCGGGCATCAACGACGACGGCCCGGTTGCACAGTCGGGTGATCTGGATCTCTCTGCAAACGGCACGCTGTCGGCGACGGGCCAGAACATGGCGGGCGGCAACGCGACGCTGCGGGGCAGCGATGTAATGCTCGCCGGCAGCCGGACCATCGCCCATGGCGCGCTCGATGTGTCGGCCGCGCAAACGATCGATACCAGCACGGCGACGCTCGATGCGGCGCAGCTTTCGCTCAGTGGTACGAACCTCGTCAATCACGGTGGCACGATCACGCAGACCGGCACCGGTGCGACAGTCGTCAACGTGTCCGGCACGCTCGATAACACCGGCGGCACGCTTCAGACCCATAGCGCGGATCTCGCACTTGGGCCCGTGACGCTCATCAACGATAAAGGCACGCTCACCAGTTCGGGTAGCGGCACGCTGTCGGTGCAGGGTGCTTCGCTGTCGAACAACGGCGGTACGCTCGCGACGAATGGCGCGCTCCGGGTCGATGTCGGTACGCTGGCGAATCGCGGTGGAACGCTGGCGGGGCAGTCTTCTGCTGCGCTCGCCGTCACTTCGCTCGATAACAGCGCGGGCGGTTATGTTGGCGCGCGCGATGTGTCGATCACCGGCGCAGGCGTGCTGGACAACGCGGGCGGCATGATTCAGGGAGACGGGCAGCTTGACGTGTCGGCGCAGACGGTGTCGAACGATGGTGGATCGATTGCGAATGGTGGGACGGGCAAGACGACCGTAAGCGCCAATGGCGCACTCACCAATACCGGCAACGGACAGATTGGCGGTAACGGCGACGTGTCCGTGGCGGGCGGCAGCATCGACAACGCAGGCGGCACGATTGCGGCCGGTGGTGCAACGAGCGTTCAATCTGGCGGCACGTTGAAGAATGCGGCAGGCCTGATCCAGGGGAACGGCGCAGTCACGGTCTCCGCACAAGGCGCACTCGATAACACCGGCGGCCAGATCGAAGCGGACGGCGTAGCGGCGACACTCACGGCTGCCGGCGCGTCGGTCGATAACACGAACGGACGTATCGCCAACGTCGGCACCGGCGCAACGACCATCGACGCGGCAACGATCACGAACGCGAACACGGGAGGCGTGAATGGCGCTGGCGTAATCGGCGGCAATGGCGACGTGACGCTTAACGCGCAGGCGTTGTCGAACACTGACGGCGCACAAACGCTGTCGGGCCATGACCTGACGCTGAGCGTTGCACAATCAGTCGATAACCGCGGCGGCTCGCTTTCTGCTACCCATCACCTCACGCTCGACCAGGCGGGCGCAACGGTTCTGAACCAGGGCGGATCACTTCATGCGGACGGCACGCTGGCCCTGAACATTGCGTCGCTCGATAACACCGCGGGCCGCATCGGCAACGACACAGGCAGCAGCGGCAGCGTTGCGATCCATACCGGCACGCTCGCGAACCAGAACGGCTCGATTGGCAGCGACCAGAACCTCGACGTCACGACGACCCGGCTAACCGGCGACGGCCACCTCGTCGCGGGCAACGACGGTGCCATCACGATCAACGGCGACTACACGCAGAGCGCGGCAAACCTGATCCAGGCGAATCACGACCTGACGTTCAGCGTGACCGGCGACTTCACGAATCAGGGCACGCTCGGCGCGGTCAACGCGTTGACGCTCAATGCCGCGAACATCGACAACCAGGCAGGTGCGGAACTCAATTCATCCAGCACGACCGTCAACGCTGCGAACGCAATCAGCAACGAAGGCCGCATCGAAGGCGATACGGTCACGACGAACAGCACGACGCTGACCAACACCGCAGCGATCATCGGCAATACGGTCACGCTGAACGGCAGCCAGTCGATTGTGAACACCGGTGCCGCCGCGATCATCGCCGCCGCTTCCGAGCTGAACCTGTACTCGCCGGGCGACATGTCCAACACCGGTGGCGCGAACCTGTTCAGCCTCGGCGACATCAACATCGCCGCCGACGCGACACGCGACGCGAATGGCCTGCTCGCGAACCGCAGCCATTCGCTCACCAACGATCAAGCGACGATCGAGGCACAGGGCAGCATCGAGATTGCCACCGATACGCTGACGAACTCGCGCCCCGCACCAACGGTCGAGACGGTAACGACCGGTGTCGATACGGTCCATCAGACCAAGCGCAGCAAATACATGGCCTGCGCAACGGGCAATAGCGACAAGGGCTACTGCACGCAGCAGATGTGGGACAACGGCTACAGCGCGCCCGTCGATGCAACATACGCCAGCTCGCAGATCGTCTCGCAGACTTCGGGCCCGAACGCGACCGACAACGTGCTGGTCGTGAACGTCGACGGCCAGCCGCAGACGATCTGGTACAACGCGATCACGGACAACGGCAATGGGACGGTCACGGTCAGCTACTGGGACGGCTACGATCCGAACGTCAACTATCTGCCGTCCACGGAGTACGCAAGCCGCAGCGACGGACACAAGGGTTACCAGCGCGTCGAGATCGCGCGCGACACGACCACCACGACACAGCAGGACCAGATAACGGGCACGCAGGCACAACAGGCGCAACTGCTCGCGGGCGGCAACCTGACGCTCGCGAATGTCGGCACGCTGAGCAACAGCTACAGCGCGATCGCGGCGGGCGGTTCGATCCGGATCGGTACAAGCCAGCAGGACGGCGAAATCGGCAACGGAACCGGCAATTACGGCGGCACGCAGGTCAATAACACCGGGCAGACGCTGTACCAGTACCAGCGTCAGGACATCGTGTCGACCTATGCGTGGAACGAGAACATCACGCAGGATGTAGGCCAGGTTGTCGAACCGTCGATCGTACTCGCGCCCGTGGCGATCGGCGGCACGGGCGGGACCATCATCGCGAACAACACGGTGCAGATCAGCGCGACGGACGTGAATAACACCAACGTCGCGGCCACGAACTCAGCAACCGGTGCGACGGGCGGCACGCTCGGCGCCAACCAGCTGATGAAGGGGACCCAGGTCAAGGCACCACAGACGGTTGCGGGCAGTAGCGGCTCGTTGAACCTGAGCCTGCCGAAGAGCGGACTCTATACGTTCGCGAGCGCACCCGATGCGTCGTATCTGGTCGTAACCGATCCGCGTTTGACGAGCTATACGGGCTTCATCTCGTCGGACTACATGCTCGGTCAGCTTGGCCTGAATCCGCAGAGCGTGGAGAAGCGTCTCGGCGACGGCCTGTACGAAGAACAACTGGTGCGCGAGCAGATCACCCAACTCACCGGGCGTGTCTATCTGCAGGGTTATACGAACAACCTCGACGAATATCAGGCGCTGATGACGAACGGCGTGAACGTCGCGCAGCAGTTCGGGCTCGAACCGGGCATCGCGCTGACGGCCGCGCAGATGGATGCGCTGACAAGCGACATCGTGTGGCTCGTGAACCAGACCGTCACGTTGCCTGACGGCACGACGCAGCAGGTGCTGGCGCCTGTCGTGTATCTCGCGCAGACGCATGCGGATGATCTTCAGCCGGGCGGCGCGCTGATTGCGGCGGATGACGTGGCCATTCACGCCACGGGCAGCGCGACGAATAGCGGCGTCATCAGGGGCGGCACGCAGACGGTGTTGAGCGCGACCGACATCCTGAACCGGGGCGGCACGATCGCGAGCAGCGGCACGAACGGGACGACGGTCGTCTCCGCGACGAACGATGTCGTGAATGCGTCGGGGCAGATCACGGGCAACCGCGTGGCGGTGCTGGCGGGCAACGACATCACGAATACGACGCTGGCCGATACGGTGGGCGTGAGCAACGCGGCCGGTAACAGCAACGTCAGTCAGACGCTGCTCGGCGCGCAAGGCACGATTGCCTCGACCGGCGACATGGTGATTGCGGCGGGTCACGATCTGACGGTGCATGGCGCGAATATCGCGGCGGGCGGCAACGCGCAGATCACGGCCGGCCACGACATCACGGTCGATGCGGTGCAGTCCGCCACATCGCAATCGCTCGCGCAGAATGACGAGCATCACTGGGAAGCAGACAGCGTTACCCACCAGACCAGCGCGATTTCGGCAGGTGGCGACCTCGCGATGCAGAGCGGCAACGACACGACGTTCAGGGGCGCAACGGTGACGGCGGGTGGCGACATGGAGGTCGTCGCGGGCGGCAACCTGACGGCGACCACGGTGACCGATACCGCGAAATTCGACAACGTCGCCGCCGATGACAGGACCCGCCAGGAAGTCGACCATACGTACGACGAACACGCAGTCGGCACGACCTTCACGGCGGGCGGCAATGCGACGTTGGGGGCTGTGAGCAGTGACGCGAGCAAGGGCAACGTCACATTGACCGGTTCGTCGTTGACGGCAGGCATGATGGATGGCGTGGACAACGGCAGTGGTACGGCGACCATCGCGGCAACCGGCAACGTGACGATCAACGAAGCCCGCGAGGAGCACGATAGTTATCAGGGAGTCGAATCGAAGCGCGGCAGCTTTGTCAGCGGTTCGACGACAGATATGACGCAGAACTCGCAGGCCAGCATCGGTGTCGCGAGCACGGTGTCGGGCAACACGGTGACCGTACAGTCGGGCCGCGACCTGACGATTCAGGGCAGCAACGTGGTCGGCACGAACGACGTGAAACTCGCGGCAGCGGGCAACGTGTCGATTACAACGTCGCAGGACACGCTGAATTCGCAGAGCACTTACGAGAAGCGCGAGTATGGCTTCCTGTCGGGCCTCAATCCGCTGAACCAGCTCGATGGCGGCCTGCAGGGCTACACCATCGGCACACGTACCACCACCGACGCGCAGCAGGCCACGCAGGTGGCGAACACAGGTAGCCTGGTCGGCTCGCTGAACAGCAACCTGAGCATTACCGCAGGCAACGACCTGCATGTGACCGGCAGCACGCTGCACGCAGCCAACGACCTGAATCTCGCGGGCAAGACCGTGACGATCGATGCGGCGCAGGACACCGCCACGCAGAACGAACAGCAGTCGTTCAGACAGACTGCGATTTCCGCGGGCGTCAGCAACCCGGTCATCGCGGCCGTGCAGACCGCGAACCAGATGCGCAAGGACGTCAAGCAGACGAACGGCGACGCGCGGCTCGACGCGCTCGCCGCCGCAACGACGGGACTGGCGGCAAAGAATGCTTACGACGCGGTCATGAGCGACCCGACGGCGGTCGGCGGCGTGGGAATCAACGTATCGCTTGGCACGAGCCACAGCAACAGCAACTCGACGGCATCGTCGAGTACGGCTGTGGGCAGCACTGCGTCGGCGGGCCATAACCTGACGATCGCGGCAGCCGGCGCGGGAGCGGACAGCCACATCGATATCATTGGCAGCAACCTGAAGGCAGGCAATGACGCCACGCTCAATGCCGAAGGCAACATCAATCTTCAGGCCGCGCAGAACACCGACAGTCAGCAGAGCACGAATAGCGGATCGAGCGCGAGTATCGGCGTGACGTTCGGCGTCGGAAAGGAGAACGGCATCTCGTTCCAGGCCGGCGTGTCCGGCACGAAGGGCAATGACAACGGCAGCGATACGACGTGGACCAATACACATGTCGACGCGGGCAACACGCTGACGCTGCAATCGGGCGGCGATACGAATCTCAAGGGCGCGGTAGCCGATGGCCAGCAGGTGATTGCCAACGTTGGCGGCAACCTGAATATCGAAAGCCTGCAGGACACGAGCACTTACGACTCGAAGCAGCAGAGCGGTGGCGTATCGGTGAGCGTGTGCGTGCCGCCGATCTGCTACGGCGCTTCGAGCGTGGCGGGCAACCTCAGCCAGCAGAAGCTGAACAGCAACTATGCGAGCGTGACGGAGCAGTCGGGCATCAGTGCGGGCGACGGCGGCTTCCAGATTAATGTGAAGGGCAATACGGACCTCAAGGGGGCCGTGATTTCCAGCAGCGATGCAGCGGTGCAGAACGGAGCGAACAGCCTGACGACCGCGACGCTTACGCATAGCGACATCGAGAACAGGGCTGACTACAGCGGGCAGTCGGTCGGGATCAGCGGCGGCTATGGCGGCGACATCGGCAAGAGCCAGGGCGGGACGGCGAACAATACGAATCCGGTGCCGGGTACGACGCTGCCGAAGAGCGGCGGGCTCGCGATGGCGCCGCCGATCGTCATGGGCGCATCGGGCGATGCCAGCGGCACGACGAAGAGTGCAATCAGCGGCGGAGCCATCACGATCACCGATGGTGCGAAACAGCAGCAGCTTACCGGACAGACGGCGGATGAAGCGGTGGCGAACATCAGTCGCGACACGTCGGACACGCTGGGCTCGATTGCACCGATCTTCGACAAGGACAAGATCGAAGCCGGGTTCGATATCACGAGCCAGTTCATCAATCAGGTCGGGACGTTCGTGAACAACCGCGCGAAGGAAGCGGACGCGGCGAAGGCGGCGGCGAATGATCCGAACCTGACGCCGGAACAGCGCGCGGCGGCGCAGCAGCAGGCCGATCAGCTGAATGCAGAGTGGGGGCCGGGTGGGTCGTATCGGCAGGTGCTGACTGCGTTGAGCGTGGCGGCGGGCGGGAATGTGACTGGCGGCATGGGCCAGTTCGCGCAGAGTGCGACGGTGGCGTATTTGCAGGAACTTGGCGCGAATGGGGTCAAGCAGATCGCGGACAGTCTGGGTAGCGAAGAGGCACGCGCGGCCCTGCATGCAATCGTCGGTTGTGCGGGCGCGGCGGCAAGTGGCCAGAGTTGCGGCGCGGGTGCGATGGGGGCTGCGGCGAGTTCGGTGCTGGGCAGCCTGCTCGCGCCAACCGATGGGATGTCGGCAGAGGACCGTCAGGCACGGGAGAATCTGGTGACGAGCCTGGTGGCGGGGATCGCCACGGCGTCCGGGACGAATGCGGCGACGGCGACTGGTGCAGCACAGATCGAAGTGGAGAATAATCAGGTTGCGCCGCCGCCACAGATGGCGCTGCCGCCGCCCTGGTTGTCCGGATTCAAGCTGCCCGGTTTCAAGGGCGAGACGGCGAGCAAGGGTGACGGGGTCATTGCGGACCCGGCCACGGAGCTTGATCCAACCATCAAGCCAGATGGGTCGTTGGTCTATCCGATGCCGGACGCGAAGCAGCTTGGCGACTGGATCACGGCGATCATTCCGGATCAGGTCAAGGGGCTGGTTGATTACATCACTACGGCGGCGGGTGGTGGCGATTCGAGCAAGGCCACAAACACCGTGAGCGGAGCGGATAGCGCCGCGAATGCTGCTAACAGCGGGCTGCTGAACAATCAACTTGCCGCAGAACAGATCGCGAATGGTCATGCGTTCGACAAGCACGTGATCGATCAGAATGAGTTTGGTGGTTCGATCACGACGCAACAGCAGTTTGCCGATCAGATAGAAAATATACTCAACAACCCTTCGGCGACGAAGCAACTGAGCAACGGGCGTTCCGCATATTGGGACGATTCTTCCGGTATGGTTGTTATCCGGAACCCGAATGCGGCGGACGGCGGAACTGCGTTCAAGCCGACGAATGGGAAAGCGTATTTCAATAACTTGAGGTGAGGTAACTATGAAGCTCAAACGAATTGCCGAGGATACTGAGATCGAGCTTAGTCTCGATGAGTTACTTGTTCTCAACGCGGCTCTTAACGAGGTTTGCAACGGCATTGACATGTTCGAGTTCGAAACACGGATCGGTGCCCCACGAGCTAAGGTAGAGCGTCTGTTGGCGGAGATTCAAGCCGCGCTTGATCAGGTCGAGAAGAGATAGAGGGTTCGTAAGCTGCCGGTGGAGGTGTTCGCGCACGGTCGAAATTTGTTGCCACAAACGACGGGACTGCAAACGACGGCAAAACAACTGCGGGTTCGGGTCGCAAAATCAACGTAAAGTGAAAACTATGGAACTCAATCGGATCAAGTTACTTCTTCACGGATTGGCGCTCTCGCATGGGCTGACGGACGCTGATTTGCATGCGTATAACCATACAACGGACGACTTCGAGTGGCATATCGACTGGAAAAAGAATTTGACGGAAACATTTGAAAGCAAGACGAAACGTCTTAAGGCCGCAATCAATCTATACGACGACGCAATGGCTAAGGGTGACTTGCTTACCGCAAGAGCGGGGTTAGTTCGTGCAGGAATCCAACTTCAAAGCTTGGCGAGTTTTTTTGATGGTATGACGCACGACGTGAAGAAGGCATATGGAGAACCCCACTTCAATTGGCCTGTGTTCCCTGACGGCAATTGGAAAATTCCTCCCGAGTACGATTTTAAAAGCTGATGACAACGGCGCAAGACAAACTTCTCCCATGCTCCCGCTGTAATAGCTTGAACCTTAGTAGTCTTGGGAACTATGAGATTTTTGACGTGCGCGGCTGGGAAGATGACCGGGTGCAGTCAGATTCTCCGACATTGCGGGTGGTACTAACCCGAACAGTTTGAATGAGGTGCGCGCCCTCTGGCAAGCAGGAAGGGCTAACTCAATGCAGGACTTGGTAGGTCCCGCATTGCGTGACATCAAGGCGGCCGGTGCGGGAGCTGCAAGCAACATCGATGTCGCCGGCAGAAACCTCACCGCAGGCAATAACGCCACGCTCAATGCCGAAGGCAACATCAACCTTCAGGCTTCGCAGAACACCGACAGTCAGCAGAGCACGAACAGCGGATCGAGCGCGAGTGCCGGTGTGACGTTCGGAGTCGGAAAATCGAATGGCATCTCGTTTCAGGCCGGCGTGTCGGGCACGAAAGGCAACGGCAACGGCGGCGATACGACCTGGACCAATACCCAGGTCAACGCGGGCAACACGCTGACGCTGCAATCGGGCAGCGATACGAACCTGAAGGGAGCGGTGGCGAATGGCCAGCAGGTCATTGCCAATGTCGGTGGCAATCTGAATATCGATAGTCTGCAGGACACGAGCACCTACAACTCGAAGCAGCAGAGCGGGGGCGTGTCGGTAAGCGTGTGCGTGCCGCCAATCTGCTATGGCCCATCCAGCGTGGCGGGCAATATCAGCCAGCAGAAGCTGAACAGCAACTATGCGAGCGTGACGCTCACGCACAGCGACATCGAAAACAGGGCTGACTACAGCGGGCAGTCGGTCGGCATCAGCGGCGGCTACGGTGGCGGCATCGGCAAGAGCCAGGGCGGGACGGCGAACAATACCAATCCGGTGCCCGGCACGACGCTGCCGAAGAGCGGCGGGCTTGCGATGGCGCCGCCGATCGTCATGGGCGCATCAGGCGATGCCAGCGGCACGACGAAGAGCGCAATCAGCGGCGGGTCGATCACGATCACGGATGAGGCGAAGCAACAGCAACTGACCGGGCAGACAGCCGATGAGGCCGTCGCGAGTATCAGCCGCGATACGTCCGATACGCTGGGGTCGGTTGCACCGATCTTCGACAAGGACAAGATCGAGGCTGGGTTTGATATCACGAGCCAGTTCATCAATCAGGTGGGCACGTTCGTGAACAACCGGGCGAAGGAAGCGGACGCAGCGAAGGCGGCGGCGAACAATCCGAACCTGACGCCGGAACAGCGTGCGGCGGCGCAGCAGCAGGCCGATCAGCTGAATGCAGAGTGGGGGCCGGGTGGGTCGTATCGCCAGGTGCTGACTGCGTTGAGCGTGGCGGCGGGCGGGAACGTGACCGGGAGCATGGGGCAGTTTGCGCAGAGTGCGACGGTGGCTTATTTGCAGGAGCTGGGCGCGAGCGGAGTCAAGGCCATCGCGGACTCTCTGGACAAGGACAGCACGGCGGCTGGCGAAACGGCACGTGCGGCCCTGCATGCAATTGTCGGTTGTGCGGGGGCGGCGGCGAGCAGCCAGAGTTGCGGCGCGGGGGCGATGGGGGCATCGGCGAGTTCGCTGCTCGGTACGTTGCTCGGGTCGACGGATGGGATGTCGGCTGAGGACCGTCAGGCACGGGAGAATCTGGTGACGAGCCTGGTGGCGGGGATTGCCACTGCGTCGGGGACGGATGCAGCGACCTCGACTGGTGTGGGGCAGATCGAAGTGGAGAATAATCAGGTCGCGCAGACGACATCAATGGCATCGCCGCCGCCGTGGTTGTGGTTGACGCACGGCACACCGGTCATCTCCCGACTACGGCGCAGCAGCGCCCAGATACGCCGGTAGCCGTAGGTTGGCAGATGCGCCACATGTCCTCGAATTTCCTCGACCAGACCGGCATCATCGGTCACGCGGGCACGGCGACCATCCCGCCAACCGGACGGACGACTCCGCTTCACCGCCACGGCAGAGCGCGCCACGCCGAGAACTTCGCAGACCGTCTTCATCGGTCGTCCCCTGGCAGCAAGGGCGAGCGCGCAATCAGGTTTTTTGACCGGCCCCAATCCACGGCTTCTTTCAGGATTTCGACCTCCAGCGTCTTCTTCCCGAGTAGCCGTTGCAGTTCCTTGATTTCCTTGATGGTGGCGACCAGCTCAGATGCCGGCACAACGGTTTCGCCCGCCTTCACCGCCGCCAGGCTGCCTTCCTGGTATTGCTTGCGCCAGCCGAACACCTGGTTGGCGTTGACGCCGTGCCGACGTGCCACGGCCGACACCGATGCTCCCGGCTCCAGTGTTTCCTGCACGATGGCGATTTTTTCCTGCGCCGTGCGCCGACGACGGCGCTCCGGCTCGGTCAGAATTTCGATGCTTTCCACGTAATGACCAGGCTTATTGATAGGCACAAAACTATCCCTTATTTTAAGAGAGTCCTTGTGTCCTCAGATACGTGGGGCCGCTCCAGTTTGCTTGTTCGCTGCATTCGTTGTCGGGTTTGGGGCATTCATTCTTTCGGGGATTTGTCGAATTTTCTTGTATCTTGGAGACAACCAGTCCATGCGAACAATAAATGAAACTGTTGAGCGATTCTCCAACGAAGTTCGGTCCGTGGTTTAAGCGGTAGGGAGAGGCCTGAGTTACTGGGGCACCTCCTGTTTGTGGCTGGCTATGCGGTCGCTGCCATAGTCGCCATATTCGCCAGTGTCTACGCGTGGCGCAGAGTGATCCGCCCGCGCTTTGTCGTCGACGGATGACTACCGCATCGTGCAGGCGTGCTGCGGGCGAAAGGCCACGATAAATAAAATAACTCTCGGCCGCCCGATCCTATTCGGCTGCGACCTTCAGATGGTTCTTCACGCCCGAGACACCCTTCACGTTCTGCACGACTTCCGCGGCCGCCGACTTATCGTCTGCCGAGGGCACCGAGCCCGTGAGCCACACGACGCCCTTGCGCGTCTTCACGTGGATATGCGTCGACTTGACGTTCTTCGCCGCGAGCAGATCCGCCTTGACCTTGGTCGTGATGGCGCCGTCGTCGATGTGCTCGCCGATGGTTTCCGATGACGCGGACGGCGCCGTCGTCGCGGTCTGTGCGGTGGCATTCAGGGCGAATGCGACGACAGCGATGCTGCTCGCGGTCTTCAGAAGCTGGATCGTCTTCATGGTTTCTCCTTCGGGTGTTGATGAGAATGGACGGTTTTGTTGCTGGTGACCGATCGTGGCCGAAATCGCTGATGATCCACGTAGAGCCGTTGCCACGACGACTCCATCGGGGCCCGTTTTTCGCCATCGCTCGACACCGAATGCGACGCTTGCAGGGACTTTTCTATTGGCCGAAGCTCACATCCGTCATGCCGAGTCGGGCCGCAAGCAGTGTGCCAACCACGTTCGTGCAGACGACTCATGCACACGTATCGCTGTCGAAACAGCGTCGCGGCATCGGGTTCGTGGCCGAGGATGAGTGCATGAACGATACGCGTCGCGTTTCGCGTGGTCGTCCGATAACGTGGACCGGAAATTTCAGGGCGCTTGTAAAAAAGGGCGTCTCCCGCCTATGCAAATACGCGAGCCCGAATAGCCAAAGCGTAAATAAAACAGCAGCTTGAGAAACCTGGTACGACAGTTGCTCCAATGAGCGAAAGCAGCTTTCCTGGCCCTTGGCTGTTACGGCTATCAACGAACGGAATCTCACGCCAATGCCTTCCATCGAATTACGTACGAGGCAATCGCTTGCACTGACGCCTCGGCTTCAGCAATCGGTGCGCCTTCTGCAACTGTCGGCGCTGGAGTTTCAGCAGGAATTGCGCACGGCACTCGATACGAATCCGTTCCTCGAATACGATTCGTCGGAAACGGAAGACGTCGCGCTAGCCACGACGTCGCCGGCCGAAGAAGCGGGCGCGCTGCCCGCGGCCGATACGCTCGCCGCCGAACCCGGTGCGTTGCCCGCCGAAAACGCCGATGGCGACACGCTGGAAAGTACAGGTCAGGACGACATGCCCGGCGATTTTTCGGGCGACTACGGCGCTCGCACGTCGACACGTCAGAACGGCGATGCCGATGGCAGCGATCCGGCCGATTGGGCCCGCTCGCAGCCGACCTTGCGCGAGCAGTTGCACGATGCGCTGCGTCTTTACCGGCTCGACGACCGCGACCGCGCGGTGGCGCGCTTCATCATCGAGGCGCTCGACGACGACGGCTATCTGCGGCAATCGCTTGCCGATCTTGCCGACAGCGTGGCCGATAGCGTCGAACTCGAACCGGCCTTGACCGAGGAAGACCTGCTCGTCGCACTGCGTCTCGTGCAGTCGCTCGATCGCCCGGGGCTCGGCGCGCGTTCGCTGTCGGAATGCCTCGCACTGCAGATCAACGCATTGCCCGACGATACGCCCGGACGCGAGGTGGCGCGGCAGATCGTCGAGCATCATCTCGAACGTCTCGCGCGCCGCGAGCAGGCCGAATTGCAAAAGCAGATCGGCTGCGGCGCGGAAGAGTTGCGCGTGGCCTGCATGCTCGTGCGCAAGCTCGATCCGAAGCCCGGCAATTGCTATGGCTGCGCCGAGGACAACTACGTGGTGCCCGACGTGATCGTGCGTCAGGCGCGCAACAAGTGGGTCGTGTCGGTCAATCCGGCCGTGCAGCCGCGCGCGCGGATCCATCGCATGTATGCGCGGCTTTTCGCGCAGTCGGCGGGCGCGAGCCGTTCGCCGCTCGCGCAGCAGTTACAGGAAGCGCGCTGGCTGATCCGCAATGCGCAGCAGCGCTTCGATACGATTCAACGCGTCGCCGAGTGCATCGTCGCGCATCAGAAAGCGTTCTTCCAGTACGGCGAAATCGCGCTGAAGCCGATGGTGTTGCGCGACGTCGCGGACGAACTCGGTCTGCATGAATCGACGATCTCGCGTGCAACGGGCAACAAATACATGGCCACGCCGCGCGGCATTTTCGAATTCAAGCATTTCTTCCCGCGCGAACTCGGCACCGAAAGCGGCGGCACCTGTTCGGCCGCCGCGGTGCGCGCGCTGCTCAAGGAGATGATCGCCGCCGAGAACACGCGCGATCCGCTCTCCGACGTGACGCTCGCGAAGATGCTGGCCGATCAGGGCGTGCTCGTCGCGCGGCGCACGGTGGCGAAGTATCGGCATTTGATGAAGGTGCCGCCGGCGGAATTGCGCCGGCAGTTTTGATGGCAGGTTCAGGCGCAACGCGCCTGATCGCGCGTTCCTTACTATCATCGTCGGCTCGCGCGTGAGCCGCGCCACTCAGACTCCTCGTCATCCATCGTGCGCGCGAGGCCGATGCGCTCCCAGCCGGGGCAGCCCCACACAGCCACAAACTCGATCTCGAAGCAGATGAGCTGCCACCCAAAAAGCCCGGCACGATGCCATGCGACCCAGTTCGCGAACAGCAGAATATAACGGCACTCTTCCTGCATGACCGGTTCGAACGCATCGATGAGTTCGGGCGGAAAGGAACCGGAGCGGCGTGCGAGTTCGAAAAATCCGAATGTAAAGAATCTGTCCACGCATTCGCCGTAGCCGGTCACGAGATAGGCTCACTCGGCGTCTTTCAATAGACATAGGGCGGCTCGCTGGCAAGCGTGATGCCGTATGCCCGCACATGCGCGATAGCACCTCTTTGCGGCGGCCTTCTTCCCATGCGTTGAGCGTGAGCGCGTTGGGCTGTTCCTGCGGCAGGTGCGGTACGCGAAAGCCGGGGCGGCAGCGTGGCATGCATCCTGTACCGGTTGCTCCATGGGCAACGCTCGGCAAGACGGCATCTTCGATTCTGCACGATGCACGACATACGTGCGAGGTCGCGGCGCGGCAGAAGCCATTTGTAATGTCGAACCCGTAACGACAGGACGGTTGACGTCGCGCGGACTTGCGTCAAGAATCGAGCGCCGGGTGCGTTCCTGAAGCGGATTGACGAGGCCTCATCCGGCGCTTCTTGCAGCGCTGCTTTCCGCACTTCTGCCCGCGCCTCATCCGGCAATTCCGGCGCGTCTCGACTCGTGGTTGGGGAACTTCATGATCCTTCGTTTCCGTGTTTCGTTGCACCGCTTCCATGCGGCGGGATGGCCGGTCGCGGCGCTGGCGGCGACGTTTTCCATCGTCACCCTGGCGTCGTTCAGTGAACGAAGCATGGCGGCCACCCCCGGCGATTTGCCGAATGCAACGCAAAGCGCGCAGGCGGTGGAGCGCGCGGCGTCCGGACCCGCCGCGAATCAGCCCACGCCCGGCAATGCGGGCGAGCCGAACGCCACGACCTCGCGCACCGGTACGGAGCCGCGCAAACATTCGGCTTCACAATGGAATACGCAAGCAGCAACGAATGCCTCGGACGCCACGGCAACATCGCATGCCACGGATACCACGGATGCCACACAACACGACGGCAAACCATCGACGCCCGCCATTCCCGTCCCGCCGGAAACCACGAGCGTCACCACGCATTCGCTGCGGCTCGATGGCCGCAAGCTCGACTACACCGCGACGGCCGGCAATCTGCTGCTGCATGACAAGACCGGCGCGGCCAACGCCAGTGTCTTCTATGTCGCCTACACGGTGCCGGGCAAAACGCCGGCGACGCGACCCGTCACCTTCCTGTTCAACGGCGGCCCCGGCGCCGGCAGCGTGTTCCTGATGATGGGCTCGTTCGGACCGAAGCGCGTACGCACCGCGAGTCCCGCGAGCACGCCGCCCGCGCCGTACACGTTCGAAGACAACCCCGACAGTCTGCTCGACACGACCGACCTCGTCTTTATCGACGCGGTCGGCGCGGGCCTGTCGAGGATCGTCGGACATGGCACGGGCAAGGATTTCTGGGGCGTCGACGAAGACCTCAACGCGTTCGCGCAGTTCATCGATCGCTATCTGACCGTGAACCAGCGCTGGGATTCGCCGAAGTATCTGCTCGGCGAATCGTATGGCACCGCGCGCGCCGCGATGCTCGCGTACAAGCTCGGGCAGAACAATATCGCGCTGAACGGCGTGATCCTGATGTCGTCGGTGCTCGATGCGTCGGCGTTCTCGCCGGGCTTCGATTTAAAGAGCGAGAGCTATCTGCCGAGTTTCGCGGCCATTGCGTGGTATCACGACAAGATCACGCCGAAGCCCGCGAGCTTGCCGGCGTTTCTCGACGAAGCGCGCGCGTTCGCGCGGGGACCTTACGCACAGGCCCTTGCGCGCGGCGATGCATTGCCCGATGCCGAGCGCGATGCGATTGCCGCGCGCGTTGCGTACTTCACCGGGCTCGACGTGGGCTATGTGAAGCGCAATCGTCTGCGGCTTTATCCGTCGCGTTTTCGCAGCGAGTTGCTGCGCGACCGCTCGCGCACCGTCGGCCGTTACGACGCGCGTTTCGAAGGCATCGACTTCGACGACGCCAACGAGCATCCCGACTTCGATGCGTCGGTGAGCGGTATCTCGAGCGCATTCGACGCGGCGCTGCATCGGCATTTCGCGGAAGACCTGCACTTCACGCCGGCGGACCGCTACGAGGTTTTCAACGACGACGCGCTGCGGCAATGGGACTGGAAGCATCGCGAGTGGTGGGGCGAGCGCTTGCAGTTGCCGTACCCGGCCGGCGATCTGGCCGAGGCGATGCGGCAGAACCCGCAGTTGCGCGTGATGTCGCTGAACGGCTACTTCGATCTCGCTACGCCGTTCTACGCGACCGAGTATGCGCTGGCGCATCTCGGCATCGATTCGCCGCTGCGCGAGAACGTGCGCATCACGTACTATCCGACCGGCCACATGATCTATCTCGACGATGCCGCGTTGCATGCGCTCAAGCACGATCTGGCGAGCTTCTACGCCGCGCAGCCGCATTGAGTGTCCGCACGAAAGCGTGTCGCGCGCATGAAATCGGCGTGGAGTCGAAAGGTATAATTCCACGCACCGTGGGGCAGGCCGCCGCTGCTTGCTCCACCCACCGGTTTCACCGATCGCCGCCCATGCCATTCACTCCGATCCCGTCTTTTACGCGCAAACGCATTTCCGACGTGGTGTCCGACCAGGTCAAGCAACTGATCTCGGAAGGCACGCTGATGCCCGGCGACCGTCTGCCCGCCGAGCGCGATCTCGCGGCGCAGCTCGGCGTATCGCGGCCGTCGCTGCGCGAGGCGCTGATCCGGCTCGAAGCGGACGGCTATATCGAAACGTCGGGGCGGGGCGGCTTCACGGTGGTCGACGTCACCGCGCCGATCATTTCGAAGCCGCTTGCTGAACTGCTGCTGCAGAATCCGCGTACCAGTGCCGACATTCTGGAGTTGCGCCAGGGGCTCGAAGCGATTTCGACCGTCTACGCGGCGCAGCGCGCGACCGCCGCGGACCTCGAACGGATCGGCACGGCGTTCGAGGCGCTGAAGGCCGCTTCGCTGTCGCGCGATCGCACGAGCCTCGCCGAACTCGACGCCGCGTTTCACCTCGCGATTGCCGACTCCACGCACAACGTCGCGCTCGCTCATGTGATGCACGGGATTCATACGCTGATTCGCGAGGGTATGCGGCAATATCATCGCTTGATCGATTACGATGACACGATGGAAAAGCAGTTGATGGCTCAGCATCAGGCGATTTACGACGCCGTGATCGCACGCGATGCGCAAAAGGCGCGCAAGGCCGCCGAGCGGCATCTGGCGTTCGTGCGTGAAATCTATAAGGAAGACGCGGCAAAGCCGTCGCCGGCATGAATGCCCGATTCCCCGCAGCTCGCGCGTAGCGGCGAAGCACGCGGGCCAGAGCGCCACGGAACGGATTGACACCGATTGACACCACTCGTGGACTTTCTTATAGTCTTGGTCAGACCAACATGACCAAGTGAGCCGAAGTCGCCACGGCTGCCGGTGGCGGCCATGCCGGCCACGGTCCGATTGGCGTCATCCCCGCCTTTTTAAAAAGCCTATGAAAGTCGCGCTGTTTATCCCGTGCTTTATCGATGCGTTCTATCCGGAAGTGGGCATCGCCACGCTGGAACTGCTCGAACGCTTCGGCATCGAGGTCGACTATCCGCGCGAGCAAACCTGCTGCGGCCAGCCGATGGCCAATAGCGGCGCGCATGCCGACGCGGCCGCCACCGAGCGGCTTTTTGCGCGCAATTTCGCGGGCTACGACTATATCGTCGGGCCGTCCGCGAGCTGCATTCATCACGTGCGCGAACATCTGACCGCGCTCGAACAGACCGACGCAGTGAAGAAGGTGCGGGCGAGTGCCTATGAACTGGTCGAGTTTCTGCATGACGTGGTCGGCGCGCGGGAATTTCCCTGGGCCGAGTTTCCGCATCGCGTCGGTCTGCACAATAGCTGCAGCGCGCTGCGGCATCTGAAGGAGGCGTCGGTGTCGGAAATCAGGGGCACGCCGTTTTCGAAGCCGCGTACTTTGCTCGAAGGCGTGAAGGGCATCGAGTTCGTCAAGCCGGCGCGGCCCGACGAATGCTGCGGTTTCGGCGGCACGTTCTCGGTTACGGAAGAGGCGGTGTCGGTGCGCATGGGGCAGGACAAGGTGCGCGATCATCTGAATGCGGGCGCCGAGTACATCGTTTCGGGCGACATGTCGTGCCTGATGCATCAGCAGGGCTGCGCGGAACGCATGCAGGCCGAGGCGCGCTTCATCCATATCGCGCAGGTTCTCAATGGAGCGCGCGCATGAGCCGCATCGATCACGCCAAGGCCGCGGGCGCGTTCATCAAAAAGACCGAGCACGTCGCGTTTCACGATCGGCGTCTATGGGACTTGCGCGAGAAGCGCGACGCGCAGGCGCACGGCATCGCCGAATGGGAAACGCTGCGCGTGCTCGCGTCGGGCATCAAGGAACATACGCTGTCGCATCTGGCCGACTATCTCGAACAGTTCGCGGCGGCGGCCGAAGCGAACGGTGTGGTCGTGCATTGGGCCGCCACCGCCGAGGAGCACAACGCGATCGTCCATCAGCTGATGTCCGAGCGCGGCATGACGACGCTCGTGAAGAGCAAGTCGATGCTGACCGACGAATGCCGGATGCGCGAATACCTCGAACCGCGCGGTATCACGGTGATGGAAACGGACCTCGGCGAACGCATCCAGCAACTCGATCATCAGGACCCGAGCCATATGGTCGTGCCCGCCGTGCACAAGCTGCGCGCGGACGTGGCCGAACTGTTCGGCCGTACGATCGGCACCGATCCGGACAATAGCGACATTCACTATCTCGCCGAAAGCCAGCGCATGAATACGCGGCCGTATTTCGTGCGCGAAAAGACGGCCGGCATGACCGGCTGCAATTTCGCGGTGGCGGAAACGGGCACGGTGGTCGTCTGCACGAACGAGGGCAATGCGGACCTTTCGGCGAACGTGCCGCCGCTGCATATCGCGTCGATCGGCATCGAGAAGCTGATTCCGAAAGTATCGGACCTCGGCGTGTTCGTCCGCATGCTGTCGCGCAGCGCATTGGGTTCGCCGATCACGCAGTACACGTCGCATTTTCGTGCGCCACGTCCCGGCACCGAGATGCATTTCATCCTCGTCGATCATGGCCGTTCGGAGCGGCTCGCGATGGAGGACTTCTGGTACTCGCTCAAATGCATTCGCTGCGGCGCGTGCATGAATACGTGCCCCGTGTATCGGCGCAGCAGCGGGTTGTCGTATGGCGGCACCTATTCGGGGCCGATCGGCGCGATCATCAATCCGACTTTCGATCTGAAACGCTATAGCGCCTTGCCGTTCGCCTCGACGCTGAATGGCAGTTGCAGCAACGTGTGTCCGGTGAAGATCAATATTCACGAGCAGATCTACAAATGGCGCACGGTGATCGCCGAGCGCCACGAAGTCCCGTTCGTGAAGCAGGAAGTCCTGAAAATGGCAGGGCGTCTGCTCGCGAGTCCGACCTTGTATCGCGCGACGGTGTCGTCGATGGGCGGCGCATTGCGGCACTTGCCGAATTTCGTGCTCTACAACCCGCTCAATATCTGGGGCAAGCAACGCGACTTGCCGGAAGCACCGAAGATGACTTTTCACGCATGGTACAAAAAGAATCGCGGAGGCGGCGATGACAACGCGTGAGGCTTTTCTCGCGAAAGTGCGTGCCGCGCAACCCGAGGCGCGGCCGCGTCCCGAGGTGCCGCTTTTCGAGTCGGCCGGCGGCGATCCGCGCGCGCGTTTCACCGCTGCATTGGAGGCGATGGGCGGCGCCTGCGTCGAAGCGTCGAGCGCGCGCGAGGTGAGTGCATTGATTTGCGAGCGCTTCGGCGCGACGGTTTCGGTTGCCTCGGCAACGCCCGAGATACCGGGCACGCGCGAGCTTGCCGCGGGCACGGCCTCGGCCTCGCTGCAGGACGTCGAGGTCGGCGTGGTGCGAGCGCGCTTCGGTGTCGCCGAAACGGGGTCGGTCTGGTTCAGCGAGCGCGAGTATGTGGTCAATGCGCTCGGCTACATCGTTCAGCATCTCGTGGTTCTGCTCGATCCGGCGCAATTGCTCGATGGCTTGCAGGACGTTTACCGCCGCGACGATTTTCGCGAGGCACGTTATGCGGCGCTCGTCACCGGACCTTCCGCGACCGCCGATATCGAAGGCGTGCTGATTCGCGGCGCCCAGGGCGTGCGCTCGCTGACGGTCGTATGGATCACGGCGTGAGGTATCGGGTGCTCGCGCCCGTCATGGGGCGCGGCACGTCTCACGCATGCGGCGACGCCGGCCCCGGATTGCCGGCCGGACCCGGCTCGACCGGTATCTGATCTTCCACCGGCGCGTCGCCCTTGCGGGACGCCTTGCTTTCCATCTGCCCATGTCCGGGCTCGTGCGGCGTGCGGGGATCGGTCTTCACCGCATGGCTCTCCGGGTCCCACGTCAGCAGATGACGCTGCGGATTCGCGATCTCGATGCTGCGTTCGCTGAAGCGCTCGACGATGCGCCGGTTGAATTCGCGCTGCACGCCCCAGCGCGCCGTATCGCGGCATTGCATCTGACCGGCCAGCGTGACGGCCGAGCCGTCCACTGCATCGACGCCCCAGAACGCAAAGTCCGACAGGATGCCGTTCTGGAACTTCTCGTCGGTGCGCAGCGACGCGCCGATTTCCTTGAGCGTGTCGATCGCGCGCTCCACGTCCTGGCCGAACACGATGCTCACGCGCACGGCCGCATTGCCGAGTCCGCGATTGGTATTGTTCACGGTCGACACCGAACTGAACGGCACCGTGAACAGCGAACCATCGCTGCCGCGCAGCCGCACGGTGCGGATCGACAGATATTCGACGGTGCCCGACACGCCCGCGAGCGTGACCCAGTCGCCGACCTGCATCGCGTTTTCCATCAACAGGAAGATGCCGGTGATGAAGTCCTGCACGAGCTTTTGCGAGCCGAAGCCGAGCGCGACGCCGAAGATGCTCGCGCCCGCGAGCAGCGGCCCGATGTTCACGCCGAGCTCGCTCAGGCCGGTCAGCACGACGACGAGCGCGATCACGCAGAACAACGCGCTGCGCAGCATCGGCATCAGCGTGCGCAGCCGCGCGGCGCGCATCAGATCGCCGCGCTCGGTCCAGCTGTCGAGGCGCCGTTCGGCCGCCACGTTGACGGCTTCCCACACGGCCAGCGCAATCACTGCGGCCACGCCGATCGTCGCGAGCGCCGAGGCGAGCCGGTGGCCGATCGTGCCTGTGCGGAACAGATCGACGACGTCCACGCCCCATGCCTGCAACAGCGCGAGCGCGGTGACGATGCCGATGATCCAGCTCACGAGCCGCCGCAGCAGCGGGTAATAGCGGTACGCGTGCTGATGCACGAGCGAGCGCGATGCTTCGTCCTGCACATGAAAAATACGCGCGAGCGCGCCGAAGATCACGATCGACGCGAGCCGCGCGCCGACCAGGATCGCGAGCGTCATGCCGCCGACGTGCATGAGCGTGTGATAGCCGTTCTGCACGTCGAAGGCCCAGACGAACCAGAGCGCCATGACGATCACGACCGTGACCCAGGCCCATGCGTCGGCGAGCGCGTTGCCGAACATCTGCAACGATTCGTTCGTGGAGAAGCGCTGGCGGATGCGCTTGCCGACCGGCTTCGCGCAGCGCAGTACGAGGATCGAGATCATCACGTGGCCGACGAGCGCGACCACCTTCAGCAGCGCGAGATGCGCGGCGTCGTTCATGCCGAGCGCCTGCGCGACTTCGGCGAGCGCGACACCGGCGCCGACCACGCCGACGATGCGCGTGATCCACTGGAGCACGAACGCGGCCCACGCGTCGCCCATGCGCAGCAGCCGCAGACGCGGCGCGCCCGGCTGCAGGAAGCACGCGCCGACGATCACGATGCCGCGGCACAGCGTGTAGACGTCGACGAGCGAATCGAGCGCGCGGTCCTGCGGCGTGCCGGTGTCGGTGAAGAACGACATCAGCGCGCCCGCCGCGCCGACGAAGACCGCGAGCGGCAGCAGCCGCAGCACGGTGATGAGCAGCGCGCGCGGCAGGCGTTGCAGCAGCGTCCAGTGATGCGTCGCGTTGCGCTTGCCTTCGGCCTCCTCGGCGGACGGCGTTGCTTCGGCGGCGGCCGGTCCGATGGCGACGGCCTGCGTCCCGGCTTCGAGCACGGGTGGCACCGGCGGCATGCGGGTCGGTACGTCGATCTCCTGCGGGTACGCGGCGCTGTCGCCGCCTTCATCCTGTTGCGTGCGCTCGCGACGCGCCGCGAGCGCGAGGTACGCGCGCCGCAATAGCCGGCGCGTCAGCCATTCGAGCAGCAGCGCCGGGATCAGCGCGGCGAGCAGCGACCACAGGACTTCGAACAGCACCGAGCGGGCCTGCGGATTGGTGAACTGCCAGTTCCACCAGGCGCGCACCGAGGCGACGTCGAGTAAGGCCGCGACCGAGCCGCGCAGCGACTTCGCCAGATACGCGGCCCAATACGCGCCACGGCGCGCGATCTGCGAGGCGAGACCGTTGGTTTTGAACGCGTCGGGTACGAGCGAGGCCGTGCCGCTGGCCGCAGCCGAGGCAGGGGGCGATGCAGCGGCTGGCGCGGAAGCGGGCGGCGCGCTCAGCGCGTCGGCGGCGGCGATCGCCTGCAGCGTAGCGGCGATTTGCGCGCGCCGCTGCGGATCGTCGAGTACCGCGAGTGCCTCGCGCGCCTGCTCCGGCGTCAGGCTGATCGCGGCAGCGGAAGCAGGCGAGGCGGCAGGCGTAGCGCAGAGGGCCGGCGCGGCGCCGGCAAGCAGGACAACGAAGAACCAGAGACGCAATAGTTTTTGCATGGGGTCTGAAGCAGATCTGAAGCGGCCGTAAAGCCAAGGGGATGCAACGAATGCGGACGATTGTGCCGGAATGCGGGACGTGTTTCAGCGACACTGACCAAGGACCGACACCCGCCGGGGCGCACAAGTTCCTCGCGCGGCGGTCCGCCGGACGGCCCGGAGCGCCTGGAGCGGGCAGAGACGGCGTGCTTGCCCGGGCTTACGGGCGAAGTAGCACGAAGCCTGCCCGGAGCCGGTCCAGGTGGAAAACAGAGGGGTGGAAAGGGCGTGGCGCGCTCGGGTAAACGGGCGTGACGGCGGCTCAGCAGCGTGTGGACGACCACTAGCGGATGCCGGCTCGCGGCACGAATCGCTACCCAGGAGTGGGGCAGGCCGAGGAGAAAATTCCAGCGATGCGACGGCGCGGCAAGTACGGTGCGACGATCTCAGTGCGGCGATCGCCACGGAACTCGATCACAGGACCCGATAAGCGTATGCAGTCAACCAGGCATGCGCCGTCACCGACAACAACACCAGGCGCTTTCAACCGCATGACCCTCGACCGGCCCGCCGCGCAAAAAAGCGCTTAAACCCCGCTCATGCCACGGACGATGCCTGCCGCTCCGCCTCGTCGTCGGCATCGGCGCCGCCCTGCGCGCCGCGTGTGCCGCCCGGCTCCTGATGCAGCCGGTTCGCATGCATGAGCCGGTACAGCGTCGCGCGCGAGATGCCGAGTTCGGCCGCGGCATCGGAGAGCTTGTAGCCGTGCCGCAGCAACGCCTGTTCGATGCCGTCTTTCTCGGCCTTGCTGCGGATTTCCGCGAGCGTGATGGCCGGGCCGCCATGCGTTTCCGGCAAGCCGAGATCGCTCGCGGTGATGAAGCGGCCCTCGCTCATCACGACCGCGCGGCGCACGCAGTTGATCAACTCGCGCACGTTGCCCGGCCACGGATAGTTCGACATCGCGACGATCGCGTCGCTCGACAGCCCGCGCAGTTTGCGCGCGCCGTCCTGGCGATACATGCTGAGCGCATAGTTGGCGAGCAGCTTGATGTCGCCGCCGCGCTCGCGCAGCGGCGGCTCGACGAGGCGCAGCACGCAGAGCCGGTGATAGAGGTCGGAGCGGAAGCGGCCGTCCTCGACCGCGCGGTCGAGATCGACGTGGGTCGCCGAAATCACGCGCACGTCGATGCTGATCGGGCCATTGCCGCCGAGCCGCTCGATCGTGCCTTCCTGCAGAAAGCGCAGCAGCACCGCCTGGCACTCGTGCGGCATGTCGCCGATTTCGTCGAGAAAGAGCGTGCCTTCGTGCGCGCTTTCGATGCGGCCGATCTTGCGTTGCAGCGCGCCGGTAAACGCGCCGCGCTCATGGCCGAACAGTTCGGCCTGCAACAGGCTCGGCGGGATCGCCGCGCAATTGATCGCGACGAAGGGGCGGCTCGCGCGCGGCGAGCGCTCGTGAATCGCACGGGCGGTCAGTTCCTTGCCCGTGCCCGATTCGCCCGCGATGAACACCGGCGCGTCGGTCACGCCGCATTTGTCGATGCGGCGGTAAAGCTGCTGCATCGGCTCGCTTTGCCCGACCATGCCGTGCCGGCCGAGCGAGGGTTCCGGCGCGATGCGCGGCTGGCGCAGGCTGGAGAGGCCGTGCGCGTGCCCGAGCGCGAACACAAGCCGGTCGTTGAGCCACGGCTGCGTGACGAAGTCGAAGCAGTAATCGAGGATAAAGCGGCTGACCAGTTCGTTCTCGCTCTGGCCCGGCACGATCTGCGCGACCCAGTTGGTCTGGATGCCGCACATGCACGAGGCCAGTGCGGAGAGTTGCTGCGAGGTGCAGTCTTCGGGCAGTTGCACGAGACCGACCTTGATGTTGCTGCGTTCGATCATCCGTTCGGCGGCGGCTGTGCTTTTCGCATGCACGGCTTGCCAGCCGGACGCGGCCAGAAATTCGACGAGCTTAGGGTCGGGCGAGTTCGCCACGCACAGAACGGTGCGCTCCGTGTCGGCAGGCGTGCAGGTGGTAGTCATGATTCCCCCGGTTCGATACAGCTGTCAGGACTGCTGTGCGACGTACTGGCCAGATAGGCCGTGCGCGCGCCAGCCGCCTGTGCCTTCTGCAGGCCGCTCCGGTTGCACGGTTCCGGAGCCGCCCTCAACGCGTAACGGTCAGAGACAAGCCGGTAGCGACGCACAGACGGCAGCGGCGGATCGCGGAAACGGGAGCGGCGTGGTGCGAACCGCCACGCACTCGATGCGGGATGAATCAGGCAATGGCGCCGCAAATAGCGTTCATTGCTGAAACTGCCCGGCGACTTTATCCCCGAATCGTGAAAACCACTAGAACCGATTGTCTCGCTCACTGCCTGATTTGTTTGCCTCGTTGACCTGATATCGGCGCTCTGATTGGCACATAGCCCCTTAACGATAAGCGAAAGCGACCAGGAGCGCCATACGAACATGCATGGATAAAGAAAGGATTTGCACGTTATCGGACTGACTTGAGCGGCTAAAGAATAAACGGTCAAGCCCACTTATGAGTGGCATCTAACATTAGATGACAAACTTCTAAGCATTTAGCGAAGTCACCGGTTCGCGACAGGCATGCGCGCGTGTTTCAAGCTTGCGACAGATTGGGCAGGCTCCGGCGGGCCGGTTTGCCGTTGCGCCGCGAGCGGTATCTTTGACCGGCCGCGCCGCGCAAGCCCCGCGCGGCCGGACCCGCGTTGCCCATGGCCGGGGGCGCGAGCCGGTAAATCGCGCCACGCGGAGCGCGATCGGATCACGAGGCTGCTTTATGGCGTGTCATGAACGAATCAATGCGCGCTATGCGGAGTGCGCGGACCGAAGGCGGGGCGGCAAAAGCGCCGCGTCGGATCGCGAATGCCGACGATCGTACAAGGCTTTGACGGCGGCGGCGGTGCTTGGAACGGGTGTTGGCATGGCCATTGCAACAGGACGCCCGCACAAAAAAAGTTTTTGCCGCCGCTTCAATGGCACGGGGAAAGCCGGATTTAAAAAAATGGCGGCAAAAACAGGTTACTCGCGGACATGGCCGGGGAAGCCAATATCTGTTTGCGGTAGCGCGGCGGGGCCGAATAAAAAAGCAAGCGTCGGATAAAAAAGATGAGTGAAAGATTTTTGAAATCGGTCATTCAGAATCGGGCGACGACAGGTATCGGACTCACCGTTTTCCTTTTCGGCTTTTGGTCAGGCCGACACGAAAAGGACGACGATAACGACAGGTGATGCGATTGCAACGTTTGCGAGCGACGCGCCGATCGAACGGAAGGGGCAGCGCCGGATCAGGACCTGGCCGGCGCGATGAAGCGGGGAGAGAGGCCACAGTCTCCGTAGAGAGACGGAGGTACGAGGTGAACTGGGTGCCGTGTCCGTGGTTCGACACGGGCACGGCGGCCCGGACGAGCGCCGGACTGTGCCGCATGGCGCAGTCCTGTCCGATATCGGGGGATGTCATGGAACAACTGATTCGCAAGCCGGCCGCCGTCCGCGCGGCCGGTGTTTCGAGGGCTCGCGGACTGGTCTGGCGGCGCCATGTGGTGGCGTCGCGGGCGCGCTTCTTTGCCGAGGCGCGCGTGTCGTCGGTCGATCTGCTGACGCTGGTGGTCGCCGATGCACTCAGGCGCAAGGCGCAGGCCGAGATCCGGCGCGACCTGCTGCGCGACGCCCTGTATGAAATGCCGCCGGCATGCGGGCGGCAAGCCGAACGGGACGTGCGGCGGCCATCGGAGGATGACGACGAAGGCGGCTCGTAGCGCGACGCCGATCGACAAAGCAGGTCACCCCTTCCGTACAAGAGTACAAGAAAGAGCTGCCGGATAACGCCCTCGCGGCGCCGCAGACACGCCATGATCGAGATTTTCCTGATTGCCGCCAGCACCGAAAACGCGCAGCGCGTCGTCGAGCGGCTCGACGACAGCGGTGTGCGTTACCGCCTGCGTACCGCCTACGGTTCGGTCCGGCAACTGCGCATGCATGCGCATCTGATCCGTAACGCCGACCTGCTGATCGTCGACGACGCCAATCTGGACGCGCACGGGCTGGACGGCATCGAGGAAACGCTGGCCTGCGCGCCCACGCTGCATTGCATGCTCGTGACGCCTGCGCCGTCGATCGCGTTGCTCGGCGCGGCGATGCGCGTCGGCGTGAGTCACGTGCTGTCGTGGCCGCTCGAACCCGAGGCCGTCGGCGACGCGCTCGCGCGGATCGACGCGGCGAAGGGCGGCTGCGAGCAGCGCGGCGCGCGTATCGTGTCGCTCGCCTCGAGCAAGGGCGGCAGCGGCACGACGCTGGTCGCCGTCAATCTCGCCTGCGCGCTCGCGGCGCAGCGCAACCGCCGCGTGCTGCTGATCGACCTGAGCCAGCAATTCGCCGACGCCAGCCTGCTGCTGGCCGACCGGCCGCCGCCGATGACGCTGGCCGATCTGTGCGCGCGCGACGAGCCGCTCGACGCGGGGCTGTTCGATGCCTGCGCGATGCACGTGCGCCCGAATCTCGATCTGCTGGCCGGCGCGGGCGATCCGCTGAAGGCCGCCGAACTCCTGCCGGCGCAGCTCGAGCGCGTGCTCGCATGGGTGCGCGAGCGCTACGACGCGGTGCTGATCGACATCGGCCAGAGCCTCAATCCGCTGACGATCCGCGCGCTCGCGCATAGCGACGCGATCTGCATGGTCGTGCGGCAACATCCGCTGCACCTGCACGGTGCGCGCCGCATGCTCGATATTTTTCGCGAACTCGGACACCCGGCGAGCAAGGTGCGTGTCGTCGTCAATCAATACGAGAAGAGCGCACGGATCAATCTGCCGATGCTCGAGCGCACGCTCGGCGCGAAGGTCGCGCATCAGTTGCCGCGCGACGACCGGCACGTCAACGACGCGTTGAGCCGCGGTGTGCCGGTCGTCATTGCCGCGCGCGACAGCACGCTCGCGCAGGGCCTCGGCCTGCTCGCGAACATGCTGTGGCCGGCCGGCGCCGAGCGCCACCGCAGCGTGCCCGGCCGTCTGCTCGCGGCCTGGCCCGAGGTGCTGCCGCAACTGAAGCCCGGCGTTTGAGGCCGCGCACGCCCGGGCGCTCGCGTGCATATCGGAGTAAGGTCAAACAGACCGGCGATTCCCGGTATATTGCGACGGTATAGGGGGGCGCCGACGATGAGACGGCCCCGCCGTCCAGCCACTCCAGCGAGACATTCACGTGAGCGCAGCACAGTCCACACCCGACGCGCAGGGTCGTTCCGACTTCGCGTCGATCCTGGCCAATCCGATTCTGAACACGGATTCGTATAAGGCATCGCACTACCTGCAATATCCGCCCGATGCCTCGGCAATGTTCTCGTACGTCGAATCGCGCGGCGGGCGCTATGAGCGCACGCTGTTCTTCGGCCTGCAGATGCTGCTCAAGGAATACCTGTGCCGACCCATCACCACGGCGATGATCGAGCAGGCGCGCGGGTTCTTCAGCGCGCATGGCGAGCCGTTCAACGAAGCGGGCTGGCGTTACGTGGTCGAACAATACGGCGGCTATCTGCCGGTGCGGATTCGCGCGGTGCCCGAAGGCTCGGTCGTGCCGACGCACAACGTGCTGATGACGGTCGAATGCGACGACCCGCAGGTGTTCTGGCTCGCCTCGTATCTGGAGACGATGCTGCTGCGCGTCTGGTATCCGGTCACGGTCGCGACGCAAAGCTGGCATCTGCGCAAAACGATTCGGGCGTATCTGTGCAGGAGCAGCGACGACCTCGCGCAACTGCCGTTCAAGCTGCACGATTTCGGCGCACGCGGCGTGTCGAGCGCGGAGTCGGCGGCGATTGGCGGAGCGGCGCATCTCGTCAGCTTCATGGGCTCGGATACCGTGCTCGGCGTGCTTGCCGCGAATCATTACTACAACGAAAGCATGGCCGCGTTCTCGGTGCCGGCGGCCGAGCACAGCACGATCACGTCATGGGGCCGCGAGCGCGAGATCGACGCGTACCGCAACATGATCGCGCGCTTCGGCAAGCAGGGCGCGATCGTGTCGGTGGTGTCCGATTCGTACGATCTGTTCGCCGCGCTCGACGCATGGGGCACGGAGCTCAAACAGGCCGTGCTCGATTCCGGCGGCACGCTCGTGATCCGGCCCGACTCGGGCGATCCGCGCACGATCGTATTGGAGACGCTGCGCCTGCTCGAAGCGTCGTTCGGCGCCGTGACGAACAGCAAGGGACGGCGCGTGCTCAACAACGTGCGCGTGATTCAGGGCGACGGCGTGAACCCCGATTCGATCGAGGCGATTCTCGTCGCGATGGACGAGGCCGGTTTCGCCACCGACAACATCGTGTTCGGCATGGGCGGCGCGCTGTTGCAGCAGATCAATCGCGACACGCAGTGCTTCGCGATGAAGTGCTCGGCGATCCGCCTCGGCGACACATGGCACGACGTGTCGAAGGACCCGGTCACCGATCACGGCAAGCGCTCGATGAAAGGGCGGCTTACGCTGCTGCGCCATCGCGTCACCGGCGAGTACCGCACGGTGACGCTACCGCTCGCGTGGGATGAACGCACCGTTGCCGACGAATGGGACGAGGCGCTCGTGACGGTGTTCGATTCGGGGCGCCTGTTGAGCGACGTGTCGCTGGCCGAGATCAGAAGCCGAGCGCATGAGGATGAGGTGTGAGATGCGCGTGGACTTCTTCGGTGATGTGGGTTCGTCATCGATCATGGCGGGGCCATGATGCGGCCAGATGATCCGTTTGCACGAATGACGGGCGCCGCGGCGAACGGCGGCGACGTGCTGCAATGGCCGGCCGATGCGCGAGTCGCAGAGTGTATGCGTGGCTGGTTGAACGAGGCCACGCGCGCGGACCATCCCGACACGCGGCTCTTCGCCAAACTGATCGCAGAGCGCGACGCACGCAACGAACTCGCGTTGCTCGGTTTGCCGCTGCCCGAATGGCGCGCATTGCTCGCGCGGCATTTTGGCCGCGCGACGAAATCCGCGTTACCGCAATCGCTGCCGCTCAGCCTCGAAGAACGCGCGCGCTTCATTCGCGCGCTCCACGCGCTGCTGCTTGCCCATGCCAGCGGCACGGTCCATGCAGACGACGCGCGCTGCCTCGCCACGATCATCGCGCACGCGTGCCTGCGTCCCGATCATTTGTGGCGCGACCTTGGCCTTGCCGGCCGCGACGAAGTCACGTGGATGCTCACACGCTATTTCCCGTCACTCGTCGCGTTGAACGTCGAGAACCTGCGCTGGAAGAAATTCCTCGCCGCGCAATGCGCGCTTTCGCTGGGGTTGCAACCGGGACCGGCGCCGGGTTGCCCCGGCTGCGAGGACTACGGGTATTGTTTCCCACCGCGCCGCTGATACCTCATTGACACGCCGCTGACACCCCGCTGAGGCCCACGGTCAAGTGGCGGCGCGGGGCGCTTCGTGTATGCTTGCGCGCATGGCCGACACCGCTAAGACCGCGAAATCCGCGAAACCCCAATCCGCTCCGGCGACGAAATCCGCGAAGGTGCGTCCCGAAGTGCGCTTCAGAATGCGCATCCGTCATGGCGAGTCGGTCGCGCTCGGACCGGGCAAGGTCGATCTGCTCGAAGCGGTGCGCGAATATGGCTCGATCTCGGCGGCGGCGCGCAGTCTCGACATGTCGTACCGGCGCGCGTGGCTGCTGATCGACGAGCTGAACCGCTCGCTGAAGTCACCGGCCACGCATTCGGAGCAGGGCGGGCAAAGCGGCGGGGGCTGCACGCTGACGCCGGTCGGCGAAACCATCATCCGGCTGTATCGCGAGGTCGAAGAGGAGGCGCGCCGTAGTTGCTCGAAGCAGATCGGCGAACTGGTGAAGCTGATCCGCTCCTGAGCGGCGCGCTCGCATGCCGCGCCGGGTTATGCCGCTGGGTTAGCCTCGATATATCGCGCCATGCCGCCTCAGGTGCGGCGCTCAACCATGCCGCAGACAGAACGACGAAGGCGGCACCTGGCGAAGTTGCGCGAGATGTTCGGGATGCAGCCGCGCCATCAATTCGACGAAGCTCGCGACGCTCGCCGTGCGCAACGGGTGATAGTCGATTCCGTGACGTTCGCAGACCCGCTTGAGCGTGTTCATCGAATCGTGGTCGACACAGTCCACCGGAAACACGACGATATCGGCGCCCGGCAACGCGGCGGCCAGCAAGCCCTTGCGATCCTCGACCCCGCCGTCGTGCAGCACCAGTTCGCCGCCGGCCGCATCGACGAGCCGTTTGAGCGCGGCGTTCGAGCCGGGCCGGCCACCCACGTAGACGATCCGCTTGCCCTGCACGCCGTCGAGGCTCGCACGGCGCGCGCCCGCGCCGCCGGCAGCGGGCGTGGCCGTGGCGTGCGTGGCTTCGGCGGCATCGACGGTGGCGCGTTCGAGCGCGTCGCATTCGCTTTGCACGAGCTTCAACTGCGCGAGTGCCTGGTCGCGGCTGCGGCGGAGCGCGAGCGCGGCTTCCTGTTCCTGCTGCATGCGCTGCTCGGCCGCTTCGCGGCGGCTCGTCTGTAGCGCAATGCGTTGCTCGGCATCGGCGAGCCGTTCGCGCAGATAGGCCAGCTCGGCTTCGAGGCCGGCGGCATCGGCGGGCAACTGGCGTGCCGCCTGAAGTTGCGCGATCTGCCCGTCGAGCGCGGCGACCGATTTATCCCGCTCGACACTGAGTTCCTGCAGACGGTTCTGTTGCCGCTCGATCTTCTCCTTCAACGCGACGTTTTCCGCTTCCAGGGCGACGAGCCGCCGGATATCGGCGCGATTGGCCGCGCCGACCAGATGCGAGAGCATGTGCAGGTCGCCGAATGCTTTCTGGCGCACGGGCATCGTCGTGAGCGGATGCGTCATCAGCGCCCAGTAGGCGGGCGGGATATCGCCGTTTTTCAGCGCTTCGTCCCAGAGCTTCAGGAGTTCGAAGTCGTCGGCGGCCTTTTCGAAGCGGCGCACCGCACCCGCGTAGCGTTCGTCGAGCAGCTTGTGCAGCGCTTTCGCGCCCGCGCCGCCTTCGATCGCGAGTTCGACCGCCGTGTGATGGATGTCGAGGTCGCTCGCGTCGTGACGGTCGAGGTTCGTGAATTTCGGCACCAGCTTGCGCAATTCGTGCGTGCCGAGGCAGGTGCCGATGATCGAGCAGTGCAGATGGCTGTCGAGTTCGGACAGGCGCGCACGGCGCTTGACGGCGGGCGGCATGGCCTGCGACGGCGCGCAGCATGCGTCGATTGTGCGAATGCCGGTGCTCGCGAGTTCGTCGCCGGACAGTTTCAGACGCGAAGGCTGGGCAAGGGGAAACGGGGGCGTGTGCATGAAGGTCTCGAATCCGGTTCGTGTCAGTCGGGCCGCGTGCTTGCGCCCGCGTTTATCGTGCGAATGGCGCGCAGGGCGTCGCCTGCGATGTATTCGCGTCGATATAACGAGGGGCGAAAAAAAGCGTTCATGGGCGGCGTTCGTGCATCGGGGTATGAGTCGGCGGGTCAGTCGGCGGGGTGAACCAGCGTTGCTCCGGCGTGTTCATGCGGCGCTTCGGCGGCCACTGCCGCTGCCACGGTCGCGGTTCTCGCGCTTTGCGAGCGGCGCACCGCGGCGCGTTCGCGCTGGGCCGCGGAGCGCAGCACGGGACGAATCGCTTCGCCGGCCGGTCGCGCATGCTGTTCGAGCACGTGCCCGACGCAGAGGCCGACCATCGCGGCGTCGAGCCGTTCGAGTTCGGCCACCGCCTGGCGCAACGCGGGCAGATCGTTGCTGAGCGCGTCGGAGAAAATCGCATCGCGCAGATGCTCGGCGAGACGCGCTTCCTCGATCGTCGCTTTCAGTTCGCGCAGACGCGCGAAGGCGTTCGCGCGCGCCCGCCCGGCGAGGAGCGACAGCAACGGGTTCAGCGCATGCGAGCCCGATGCGCCGATTGTCGCGATGCTCGACGGGTCGCCGCCGAGCATCGCGACGAAGCGCTGCACGCTGCCGTACAGGCGCCGGTAGGCGTCGACGACGTCGCGGATCGTTTCGGCCCGTCCGCGCCCGGACGCGGACTTCACCGCGACGATGGCCGACGATATCTCGTGCGCCACACGCTGGCCGTGCCCGGATTGAACGCGCGACCCGGGGGCCGGCAAAGTGGATCGACTGCGCACCGCTGAGGGCTCCTGCTGATTCGTTGCGCCTCGCCGTGGTTGCGGCAAAGCCTAGCGTAATATCCGTCAGGATATAACGAAAGCGGCCGTATGTGTTGCGGCGGACGCTGACGGTCGTGCGCTTTTGCTCGCAGACACGATCGACGCGAGTCTCCATGCGGAGCAGCGGTGCGCGTCAGCCCAGGTTTTTGACGCCGCGCGCGAAGCGCAGAAACGCCTTCACGGCCGGTGCCCGCTCGTACTGGCGGAACGCGAGCGCGATTTCCGAGGCAATCGGCTGACCGGCGATGTCGCGATACGCGACGCCGGGCAGCGCGATGCAATCGGCGAGTGTATGCGGCACGACCGCCACGTTGCCGCCGAGCGACACGCAGGCGAGTACGGCCGCGAGCGTGCCGGGGCGGGGGCCGAGACGCGGCGAAAAGCGGCCGCGCCGCGCGACTTCGAAGGTGCCCGATTCCTGTTCGGGCAGCGCGAAGCACTGGTCGCGTAACTGCGCGGGCCGCAGGCTCGCCGACGTCGCAAGCGGAGAACTGGCCGGCAGCGCCAGCACGAAGCGATCGCGATGCACGGTCACGGCCTGAATGCCGTTCGCGAGCGGCATCGGCGGGCGGATGTAGGCGGCGTCGAGCAGACCGTCGCCGAGCATGCCGGCGACGGCGTCCATCGGGACTTCCTGGATCGCCACCTCGACGCCGGGATGCGTGCCGCGAAATCCGCCGACCGCCTTCTGCAGGACGCCGACATACACCGCCGACGCCACATAGCCGACCTCGATGCGCCCCAGTTCGCCGCGCTCGGCAAGCATCGCGCGCTGCCCGGCGCGTTCGAGATGGTCGAGCGCCGCGAGCGCTTCGGCGAGATAGGCGCTGCCCGCCGCGCTCAGCGCGACCGAGCGCTTGGTGCGGTAAAAGAGCCGCACGCCGACGAGCCGCTCGGCTTCCTGGATCAGCCGCGTCAGCGACGGCGCGGCGATGCCGAGTTCGTCGGCGGCGCGCGCGAAGTGCAGTTGCCGCGCGACGCAAACGAAAGCGCGGATATGGCGCAATTCAAGTTGCCGCATGGTTTTTCAGTATTGCTTTTAGGGACAATTATTCTTCGATTCTATGTCAATGACAGACAATAATGACTTCGCTACGATAGCGTGACTTTCGCTTCGTGCCCGCTTCGTATCCGCTTTTGGCCTGCTTTGCGCATCTGCCTTGTATCCGGCCGCTAGCGCGCTTTGAAAACCTTTCGTCCAATCGCTATCCGCTCCTGATCCGCCCTTAATCCGTTCCGAATCCGCCTGTATGTCACTGATCCCCGGCCGTCGCGCATCGTCCGCGCAGGAACCTCCCGCCCGTCCCGGCTTCGTGCTCGCCATCGCTTCGGCCACCTGCGCGTTGATCGTGCTCGACACCAATGTCGTCGCCGTCTCGCTGCCGTCGATTGCGCGCTCGTTCCACGCGAGTTTCGCCGACGTCGAATGGGTCGTCAGCGCGTACATGGTCGCGTTCGCGTCGTGTCTGCTGCCGGCGGGCGCGCTCGCCGACCGGGTCGGCCGCAAGCGCATGCTGCTGACCGGTCTCGCGGTGTTCCTGCTGGCCTCGCTCGGCTGCGGCCTCGCGCCCTCGGCGCTGGTGCTGAACCTCGCGCGCGCGCTCAAGGGCGTGGGCGCCGCGATGCTGCTGACCGCGGCGCTCGCGGTGATCGCCAACACCTTTCACGACCCCGTCGCCCGGGTGCGCGCGTGGGCCGTGTGGGGCACCTGCATGGGCGTCGCGACGACGGTCGCGCCGCTGGTCGGCGGCGTGATTACGCAATGGCTCGGCTGGCGCTGGATCTTTCTGCTCAATCTGCCGGTGTGCGCCGTGCTCGGCTGGTGCGCGGCGCGCGAGCTGCGCGAATCGCGCAACCCGTCGCCAGGTTCGCTCGACGCGGCCGGCAGCCTGCTGTTCGGGCTCGCGCTCGCATCCGGCATCTGGGCGCTGATCGAAGTGCCGTCGCATGGCCTCGCGAGCTGGGCCACCGGTGCGCGGCTCGCGGCGTGCGTGCTGCTTGGCGGCGCGTTCGTGCAATTGCAGCGCGTCCGCGTTCACGCGATGGTCGATCTTGCCCTGTTCCGGCAACCGCGCTTCGTCGCGGCGGTGCTCGCGATGTTCGGCTATGCCGCCTGCGCGCAGGTGATGATGACGTTCCTGCCGCTGTATCTGCAAAACGCGTTCGGTCTGCCGGCGATCGCCGCCGGTGTCGGCATGCTGCCGTTCGCGCTCGCGATGGTGGCGGGGCCTTACCTCGGCGCGCGCCTTGGCCGACGCGTTCCGCAAATGACCCTGCTGAGCGTGGGCCTGCTGCTGATCGCGCTCGGCAATCTGCTGACCGCGCTCGCGGCCGGCGGCGAGCGCTACGCCTGGGTCGCGTGCGGGATGGTCGTGACGGGGCTCGGCGCGGGTGTGCTGAACGGCGATACGCAGAAGGCGATCATGGCATGCGTGCCGCCGGAGCGTACCGGCATGGCGTCGGGCATCAGCACGACGACGCGCTTCACGGCGATCGTCATGTCGGTCGGCGTGCTCGGCGCGGTGCTCGCGGCCCGCACCGAGGCGAGCTTCCTCGCGACCACGCCGCTGACGGCTCCGGTACGGGCCGCGCTCGACGCCGGTTTCATGTCGCGCGTGATGGCGGGCGATGCGGCGCAGGCCACCGCGCGGTTGTCGCCGGCCTTGCAGGCCATGCTGACGGCGGCCGCGCGCGCGAGCTTCGCGGGCGGTTTTGCGGCGGCGCTGGGCGTGGCGGCGTTCGTCGCGGCGTCGGTGGCTGCGGGGATATGGGTGCTGGCGGGCAGGGCCGAAGTCGCGAGGGGACGAGGGGCCGTGTCGCGGGGGTAGCGGCGCTTGTAGCTGGTTTTTGCCAGGTTTTGTCTGGGTTTTGCCGGGTTGGTACGTGGTTGATGGCGGGCTTGTACCGGGTTCGTGCGCGCCCGGACTCCCTCAGCAGCAGGCGCTTCGCCGCCGCAAAACATTCGCCAAAACCCCCGTTCACGCCATTTTCCGATATCGTGTGCGCCATGCCCGCCACCCACCCCGAGCGGGCGGTTTTTCCGGAGTGCGATACCGCGCGCTCCCGCAATACGCAACACACGACATCGAAACAATGAGCCATCCCAACACCGAACTGATCGAACGCTTCTACACCGCCTTCCAGCAACGCGACGCCGAAACCATGGCCGCCTGCTATGCCGACGACGCCGTCTTCAGCGATCCCGCCTTCGGCGAGCTGCGCGGCGAGGAAGTGCGCGACATGTGGCGCATGCTCGTCAAACACGCGCAGGATTTCTCGCTGACCTTCGGCGAGATCGAGGCCGACGACGCGAGCGGCCGCGCGCAATGGGTCGCGAGCTATCAGTTCACCCAGACGGGGCGGCCCGTGGTCAACCGGATCGAGGCGCGCTTCGCGTTCCGCGACGGGCTCATCGTCGAGCATCGCGACCGCTTCGACCTGTGGCTGTGGATGCGTCAGGCGATGGGCGTGCGCGGCGCGCTGTTCGGCTGGTCGCCGCTCGTGCAGCGCATGCTCAGGGCGCAGGCGCGCCGCGGGCTCACGCTGTATCGTGGGCATCTGCATCGTTGAAACGGCGTAGCGATGTCGCTTCAATGCCGTTGCAGTGCCAACCGGGACTCGCCCAGAAGGCGCCGGAAAACCGCTGAAAACCGCTGAAAACCGCTGAAAACCGCTGAAAACCGCTGAAAACCGCTCTTGAGACCTGGCCATCCGGCGAACTTTTTTGGCATGGCACGCTTGCTATGATCGTCCACTCGAGCCCGCGCTTTGGCGGGTGGGACGAACAGGGAACGCTATGCCAGTCGTGGATGCCGCATGGGAAGAATGGCTGGACACCAATGTCGCGCGCGGTTGCCTGCCGGATGCGCTGATCGACGTCATGGTGCAGGCCGGCTTTGCGGCCGAGGCCGCGCGCGTCGCCGTGCACAAGGCGGTTAGCGAGCGCAGGGCCGCCGTGCGTGCCGCCACCGAGGCGGCGGCCACCGAGGCGGCGGCCACCGATTCAGCGATCGGCGGCGCGATTGCGAGCGAGGCCGCCATCATCGACGCAGCCGTCGCCAAGGTCGCCGCTAACGTAACCGTTAATGCGGCCCTTAATGCAGCCGTTAATGCAACCGCGGGCAGGTCGGTCGCGAGCGAAGCGAGTGTCATCGAAACCACCGCCGCCAACGCCGCGCCGCACGGCTACCTCTACGACGCAGCGCCGGTCGCGCACGGCAACCTGATCCGCGCCGGCGATCGCGACGTGCGCGTGCTGATGCGCTGCGAGCGGCCGCAACTGATCGTGTTCGCCGACGTGCTATCGCCCGAGGAGTGCGACGCGTTGATCGAGCGCTCGCGGCATCGGCTGAAACGCTCGACCACGGTCAATCCCGTCACCGGTAGCGAGGACGTGATCCGCAATCGCACCAGCGAAGGCGTCTGGTATCAGCGCGGCGAGGACGCGTTGATCGAGACGCTCGACCGGCGCATCGCGAGCCTGATGAACTGGCCGCTCGAAAACGGCGAGGGCTTGCAGGTCCTGCATTACGGCACGAGCGGCGAATACCGTCCGCATTTCGACTACTTTTCGCCCGATCATCCGGGCAGCGCCGTGCATACCGCGCGCGGCGGCCAGCGCGTCGCGACGCTCGTGATCTATCTGAACGACGTCGCCGAGGGCGGCGAAACGATCTTTCCCGGCGCGGGCATTTCGGTCGCGGCGCGCGCGGGCGGCGCCGTGTATTTCCGCTATATGAACGGCCGGCGCCAGCTCGATCCGCTGACCTTGCACGGCGGCGCGCCAGTGCTGGCCGGCGACAAATGGATCATGACGAAGTGGATGCGCGAGCGCGCTTATGTCTGACGTGGGCCGATCCATCCGCGCCATATCACGCGGATAAAACCGCGCTCAGCCCTTCGCGGCCCGGCTCTTCTCCGCCGGGTTTTTCTCCGTATTCTCCCCGCTGCCCGAACCGCCGCCGATGCTCTGGCCGGCATTGCGCGCGAGCCCTCTATAACCGAGCACCGACAGCAGCGTCAGCATGCCGGCGAACAGGAACGCGAGACGGAAGTCGTCGAGCGTGAAAACGTGGCCGGTCGTCTCGCCGTTCAGGTGAGCCGCGACGCGCAGCGACACCGCGCCGAACGCGATGCCGAGGCCGAGCGTCATCTGCGCGGCGGCGCTCCATAGCGTGCTCGCGGCGCTCATCTGCGGCTGCGCGATATCGGCGTAGGCCAGGGTGGCGAGTGTCGAGAACTGCATCGAGCGCGCGACGCCGTACACGAACACGACGATCAGCACGAGCGCGAGCGGCACGTTCGGCGTCAGCAGCCCGCACGCGATGATGAACACGCCCGCGATCGTCACGTCGACGATCGACACCATGCGAAAGCCGTAGCGTTTCAGGATGCGCGTGGTCAGCGCCTTCATGCCGAGGTTGCCGGTCGCGCTGGCGAGCAGCAGCAGACCCGAGTGGAACGCCGAGAGCCCGAAGCCGAGCTGGAACAGCAGCGGCATCAGATAAGGTACCGCGCCGATGCCGATGCGCGTGAACGACCCGGTGATGACCGTCACCGAGAACGTCGGCACCTTCAGCGTCGATACGTCGACGAGCGGATGCGGGTGGCGCTTCGCGTGCTGGAACGCGATCACGCCGACCAGCAGGCCGCCCGCCATGACCGCGCAGGCGAGCCACACGTTGGTGGCGGGCTGGCTCGCGAGCTCGGCGCCGTACAGGAGCGCGGTCAGCGAGATGCCGCTCAGCACGAGGCCGACCACGTCGAGCGGCTTGCGGGCGGTTTCGCGCAGGTTCGGCACGAGCATCAGCGCGACCGTGATCGCGGCGATGCCGAACGGCACGTTGAGCAGGAAGATCCAGCGCCACGACGCGTAAGTCGTGATGAAGCCGCCGATCGGCGGCCCGACCACGGGCGCCGCGATGGCCGGCCAGGTGATGGTCGCGATCGCCTGCATCATGCGGGCCTTTTCGGTACTGCGCACGACGATGAGCCGGCCGACCGGCACCATCATCGCGCCGCCGATGCCTTGCAGCAGCCGCGCGGCCGTGAACTCGGGGACGTTCTGCGACAGCCCGCACAGCACCGAGGCGACCGTAAACACGCCGATTGCGCTGACGAACACGGTGCGCGCGCCGCAGCGGTCAGCGACCCAGCCGCTCGCCGGGATGAAGATCGCGAGCGCGAGCATGTACGCGGTCATGCCGAGGCTCAGGCTGTTCGGGCCGACGCCGAACGAGCGCGCCATCTGCGGCAGCGCGGTGGCGATCACGGTGGTGTCGAGATACTCCATGAAGAAGGTGGCCGCGACGATATACGGCAGCCAGCCGACGTGCGCATTGCGGGTGCCGGCGCCGCTCATCGCGCGATCTCCGCTGCCGGGCGCATGAGCGCATGCGCGTGAGGACGGTTGGCGAGCAGGGACGTGGTGCGCGAGGAGTTTGACTTCATGGTGCTTGCGATTGCCTTTCGATTGCGTTTTGCCGGCGTTCGTGGGAGCGGATCGGCGAGAAATTCGAAACCGGCCGCGGAACGGTGGCTGAGTGGCGGTGGCCTGGCGAAGACGTCGGTCCGCCTTTGGGCTTGCCCGGTCGCCAGCCCTGAATCGTAACGCAATAAATGGCGCCATATTGTTGCGGTGTGCAGGGGGTTGGGGTGCGGGGGCGTAGTGGATGGTTTTGTGTTAGCGGTTTTTGTCGGGGGCCTGGTTTTTGAAGCGGTTTATGTGTTTTGCGCGATCCGCACGCGGGTTTAAGAGCTGTCTGACTGTATTAGGGGAGAAATCTGGCTAACGTTGATACGCCTGGATCACGCGGGACGGGGTCGATCTCGCGGGACGCATCGCACGTTCCGTAACCGACGATGGGCAAGCACTTCGAGAACCTATCCGTACAAAGGAGAGCCTATGATGCACGTCATTAGATTATTTGGGCTGCTTTGCCTGGTAGCACAGACGGCATATGCGTCTACATCGATTTACGGATCGGCATTCGACTATAAGAAGGCTCAACCCGCGAGCGCATACTTCAGCGGAAAGAGCAGGGCAGAGATCGCATCGTATTGCAAGAAGGAATATCTCGGGACGATGGATGCATTCGACCATCAAATAGGCCTGTACCTGCGCCATCCTGGCGTGATCGGATAACGGCAGGCCTGGTCACGAGAATACGTAGCCGGCCTGCGCTTCCATGAGTGGCCGCCGTCTCCTTACTCCTTCGCCGCATACTCCTTATCGAGCCGGTCATACAACGGCTTATTAACCAGCCGCTGACGCTCGCTGAACGGCGCAACGATCGTCGCGTCTTCGTCGAGGCGGCCGTTGCTCCGGAGCGTGCCGAGCGCGCGCTGCATGCCGACCAGCGCGCCTTGCAGCGCCGCGTTCGCGTACAGCACGATGCCGTAGCCGAGCTTCGCGAGCGTTTCGCGCGACTGCACCGGCGTCTTGCCGCCGATCACGATGTTGATGAGTTGCGGCGTCTCGAACAGCGACGGCAGACGTTCGATGTCGGCGAGCGACTCGGTTGCCTCGATAAAGAGAATGTCGGCGCCCGCCTCGATGAAGCGATGGCCACGCTCGATCGCGTCCTCGATGCCATGCACCGCGGCCGCGTCGGTACGCGCCATGATCTGCAGGTTGGCGTCCTCGCGCGCATCGACGGCCGCGCGGAGCTTGCCGACCATCTCGCTCGTGGCGACCACTTCCTTGCCCGAGAAGTGGCCGCATTTCTTCGGCATCACCTGGTCCTCGAACTGGATCACGTCGGCGCCGCTGCGCTCGAGCACGCGCACGGTCTGCCGCACGTTCAACGCGTTGCCGAAGCCGGTGTCGGCGTCGACGAGCAGCGGCAGCGCAACCGCGTCGCGAATGCGTGCCGTGTGCTCGGCGACTTCGGCAAGGCCGATAAAGCCGAGGTCGGGCAGGCCCAGCGACATATTGGTGACGCCCGCGCCGGTGACGTAGATCGCTTCGAAACCGGCGTCCTCGATCACGCGTGCGCTCATCGCGTTGAACGCGCCAGGCACGAGCTGGCCCTGGCGTTGATTGACCTTGGCGCGGAACGCGGCGCGGCGGGTGGCGGCTGTCGTCATGGTGCTATGTCTCCGGAAGAAAAGCGTGGGTGGAACGTACGCAGCATTGTGCAGGAAGCATGCCATTGACTGGTGTTTCGGGGGCAAACCGGCGGATCAAGGGTTGGCGTGACATAAGCCGGTAAAAGGTGTTCATGGGGTGTTCATGGCAGAATAAGTAAAACGTTCCAGAAACGTTTCATCGACACTGCTTCAACCAGGAGCCCCACGGTGTCCACCTTCAGCCCGTTTCTCGCCAACCCGATCCCACCCCTCAATTCGAACGCCGATTCCAGCCGTCCCGGCGTCGCGCTCGTCAGCATCAGCCGGCTGCAATCGCTGTGCGAGGCGGTCGAGCCGCGCTACGCCGGACGCGCGAAATTCTTCACGGTGCGCGAGGGCTACGGTGCGGCCGTCGCGGCGCTGCAAGCCTACGTGGATGCGGGCGCGGTCGACGTCGTGCTGTCCGCCGGCTCGAACGGCGCGTATCTGCGCGAGAACCTCAGCGTGCCGGTCGTGATGGTCAAGGTGAACGGCTTCGACGTGCTGAGCGCGATCACGCGCGCCACGGCCACGTGGCCCGGCGCGCGCATCGGGCTCGTGCTGCACGCGGCGATCGCGCACGAACTCGCCGATCTGAGCCCGCTGCTCAATGCCGATTTGCGGCAGCGCGCCTATCGGTCGCTCGACGAGGTCCGGCTCGTGGTCGAACAGCTGGCCGCCGAGGGCTGCGGCGTCGTCATCGGGGCCGGCATGGCCTGCGATCTGGCGCAGCAGGCCGGCATGGAGAGCGTTTTCCTGTACTCGCTCGCGGCGGTCGAGGAAGCCTTCGAGCAGTCGGTCGAACTGGCGCGCGTGAGCCGGCAGAAGGAGGCGAAGCGCGTGCGGCTGAATACGATCGTCGCGCATCTGCGCGACGGCGTCGCCGCGTTCGATGAGGCCGGTCAGCTCGAAGCCGTCAACCCGGCCATGCTCGAACTGCTCGGGCTCAGGCTCGACACGGCGAAAGAAGCGCCTCTCGCAGGCGCCGGGAAACCGATTCCGCAGGACGCCGGCGACCTGTCATCGCAGGTCACACGCACGCTCGCGCCGCTGCTGCGCGAAACCCTCGGCCACGACCGGCCGGTCGACGAGCGCATCGAGCAGATAGGCGGGCGCGCGCTGATCGTCAATTGCGTGCCGATCGTCGAGCAGGGCACGCGCGCCGGTTTCGTCGTGACCGCGCAGGACGCGCTCGTCGCGCAGCGGATCGACCGCTCGCTGCGCACGAACCAGCGGCCGAAGCAACTGGTCGCGCGGCATCGGCTCGACGATCTGATCGGCGCGTCGGCGGCGCTCGAACGCGTGCGCCGGCTCGCGCTGGCCGGCGCCGCGCACGACGCGACCGTGCTGCTGAGCGGCGAAAGCGGCACCGGCAAGGAGTTGGTCGCGCAGGGCATCCACAACGCGAGCCCGCGGCGCGGCAATCCGTTCGTCGCGTTCAACTGCGCGGCGCTGCCCGAGGGGCTGATCGAAAGCGAACTGTTCGGCCACGAGGAAGGCGCGTTCACGGGCGCGCGGCGCGGCGGCAAGCCGGGGCTCTTCGAAATCGCGCATACCGGCACGATTTTTCTCGATGAAATCGGCGAAATGCCGGCCGCGCTGCAAAGCCGGCTGCTGCGCGTGCTGCAGGAGCGCGAGGTGATGAAGCTCGGTGCGAGCCGCGCCACGCCGGTCGACGTGCGCGTGATCGCGGCGACGCACCGCGACCTGCATGCGCTCGTCGAGCAGGGTGCGTTTCGCGCGGATCTGTATTTTCGATTAAACCTGCTTCAGATAAAATTGCCACCATTGCGTGAACGGCGCGCCGACATTGCCTTGCTGGCGCGGCATCTGCTGGGCCGCAACGCGCTGCAGTACGGCTTGCCGGCGGCGTCGCTCGAACGGGTGCTGGCGTTTCTCGCGCCGCTTTTTGCGAATTACGCGTGGCCGGGCAACGTCCGCGAGCTCGAAAACCTGCTCGTGCGCGCCGCGATCTATATCGGTTCGATGGCTGGCAACAGCGCGCCGGACGACGCCTCGGCGGACTGGCAGGCGGTGTTTCCCGAATTCGGGCGGCTTGGGCCGGCAACGGCGTCCGAAGCGCAGCAGACAAGCGCTGGCGTCGCCGCGGACGCCACGGCCCCGCGCGCGATGCCGACCCGCGAGGAAGTGCTGCTCGCGCTCGAACGCTCCGGCGGCAATCGCGCGGCCGCGAGCCGCGCACTGGGGATCGGCCGGACCACGCTGTGGCGGCTTCTGAAGGATTGAAGCGGCCTGGCCGCAGGCCCCCAAAGCGAACCGATAGTCGGCACCGGCAAAATAAATAGTGTCAGACTATCAATATCATTTAAACAATCCGCTTTACCTATCGGGCTCGGTTTGGCATACTGACTCCACTTTCCACCCACTCAGAAAGAGGACTCAGCAAATGCCGATCATCAACAGTCAAGTCAAACCGTTCAAGGCACAGGCTTACCACAATGGCGATTTCACGACCGTCACTGAAGAAAGCCTGAAGGGCAAGTGGTCGGTTTTCGTGTTCTACCCGGCCGACTTCACGTTCGTCTGCCCGACCGAACTCGGTGACCTGGCCGATCGTTACGAAGATTTCAAGAAGCTCGGCGTGGAAATCTACAGCGTGTCGACCGATACGCATTTCACGCACAAGGCATGGCACGACACGTCGGACACGATCCAGAAGATCAAGTACCCGATGCTGGCCGACCCGACGCTCGCCATCTCGCGCAACTTCGACGTGCTGATCGAAGAAGAAGGCCTCGCACTGCGCGGCACGTTCGTGGTCAACCCGGAAGGCGAGATCAAGCTGTGCGAAGTCCACGACAACGGCATCGGCCGTGACGCCGGCGAGCTGCTGCGCAAGGTTCAGGCTGCCCAGTACATCGCGGCTCACCCGGGTGAAGTTTGCCCCGCCAAGTGGACGCCGGGCGCAGAAACGCTGACCCCGTCGCTCGATCTGATCGGCAAGATCTAAGGTCTGCGCAGCGCCTGCTGCGGCTGTAGTCGACATTTCCCGGTATTTTCCGGTGCATCACCGCGCGAAACGCCCGATACGGCGCTTCGTGCGTCCTCGGGCCGCACGTGTTCTATCCGACGCGTGCGGTGCCGGGAACCCCACACCCCACGTCACGGAAAACGCAAAGCCATGCTTGACGCCAATCTCAAGACTCAACTCAAAACGTACCTCGAAAAAGTTAGCAGGCCTATCGAGCTCGTCGCTTCGCTCGACGACAGCGCGAAGTCGCAGGAGCTGCTGGCCTTGCTGAACGATATCGCGACGTTGTCGGAGCGCGTCACGGTGATCGAGCGTCGCGGCGACAGCGAACGCAAGCCGTCGTTTTCGATCGGCGAAGCGGGCAAGGACACCGGCATCCGTTTCGCCGGCATTCCGATGGGGCATGAATTCACGTCGCTCGTCCTTGCCTTGCTGCAGGTCGGCGGCCATCCGGTCAAACTCGACGACGCGGTGATCGAACAGATCCGCAGTCTCGACGGCGACTATCAATTCGAAACGTATTTCTCGCTGTCGTGCCAGAACTGCCCGGAAGTCGTGCAGGCGCTGAACGTGATGGCGTTGATCAACCCGCGCATCCGTCACGTCGCGATCGACGGCGCGCTGTTCCAGAACGAAGTCGAAGCGCGCCAGGTCATGGCCGTGCCGACGATGTTCATGAACGGCGAAGTGTTCGGCCAGGGCCGCAGCGGCGTCAAGGAAATCCTCGCGAAGCTCGACACCAACGCCGGTGCACGTGCTGCCAAGGAGCTGGAAAAGAAGCCGGTATTCGACACGCTGATCGTCGGTGGCGGCCCGGCGGGCGCGGCGGCGGCCATCTACTCGGCGCGCAAGGGCATTGCGACCGGCGTCGTGGCCGAGCGTTTCGGCGGCCAGGTGCTCGACACGCTCGCGATCGAAAACTTCGTCTCGGTGACGGAAACCGAAGGACCGAAGTTCGCGACCGCGCTCGAACAGCACGTAAAGGCCTATGACGTCGACATCATGGACGTGCAGCGCGCCGAAGCGCTGATTCCGGGGCGCATCAACGAGGTGCGTCTCGCGAATGGCGCGGTGCTGAAGGCGAAGACGATCGTCCTCGCGACCGGCGCGCGCTGGCGCGAAATCAACGTGCCGGGCGAGCGCGAGTATCGCAATCACGGCGTGGCGTACTGCCCGCACTGCGATGGCCCGCTGTTCAAGGGCAAGCGCGTCGCGGTGATCGGCGGCGGCAACTCGGGCGTCGAGGCGGCGATCGACCTCGCCGGTCTCGTGCGCGAAGTGACGCTGCTCGAATTCGGCGCGACGCTGCGAGCCGACGAAGTGCTGCAACGCAAGCTGCGCAGCCTGCCGAACGTGACGGTCGTCACGCAGGCGCAGACCACGGAGATCACCGGCGACGGCAAGAAGGTCAACGGTCTGGCCTACAAGGACCTGGCTTCGGGCGACGTGAAGACAATCGAACTCGAAGGCGTGTTCGTGCAGATCGGCCTCGTGCCGAACACCGAATGGCTCAAGGGCACGGTGGAGCTGTCGAAGCATGGCGAGATCGTCGTCGATGCGCGCGGTGCGACTTCGGTGCCGGGCGTGTTCGCCGCCGGCGACGTGACCACGGTGCCGTTCAAGCAGATCGTGATCGCGGTCGGCGAGGGGGCGAAGGCGTCGTTGTCCGCGTTCGATCACCTGATCCGCAGCAGCGCGGACGAAGAGAGCGAAGCGCAGGTCGAAGCAACGGTTTGATCGTATCGCTCGATGCTGTAGTAGTGGTGAACGGAACGGCGGCCTGAGGGCTGCCGTTTTTATTTGCGCGGGCCGTCGCGGCGAAGCTGCACAAGCCGAAAAGCAGCCGTTGAAGGGCGGTTTTTCTCTGCGAAATTCCCGCTGCAAGTCGTGCTGCCGCGAGAAAAGACGCGCATGCTGTCATAAAACGGTGTGACCGCCGACTAAGCTTCGGGTCACGCGCGAGGGGAAGCATCCATGCACCGGGATGCAGCATCGCACCGCGTGAACGATATGTTTTTTCCGGAGCGATCACCATGAATGACATCACGATTTTGCGGCAACAAACGGACATTGTTCAGATCGACGGCGGTCTCGCATCGCGATTCGCGAGCGTATCGACTGGGGTGTATCGACCGAGTGTGCGGGTTGAATGAGGAGATGCAAAATGAATCTCGGCAAGCGTAGTTTTCGTACCTCGTTTCGCGGCTTATTGCGTACTTTTTCGTCGATCTCGTCGTGTATTCCGGCTCGCTCACGTACCGCAGCAGTCTTCGCGCTGCTCGGCGCCGGCCTGTTTGCGCTGGTGTTCACGCAGCGCATCGCGTTCTCGGCGGAGACCGCGGTCGTGATCGCGCCACCCACGCTCGATGAACCGCTTGCCGCCGGCATGCCGCGCGAGGAAACCGCGGTGTTCGCGGGCGGCTGCTTCTGGGGCGTGCAGGGCGTGTTCCAGCACGTACGCGGCGTGACGAAGGCGGTGTCAGGCTATTCGGGTGGCGCGCGCGATACCGCGCAGTACGAGACCGTCAGCGGTGGCGAAACGGGCCACGCCGAATCGGTGCAGGTCACGTTCGATCCGGGCAAGGTCACGTACGGCCAACTTTTACAGGTCTATTTCTCGGTGATTCAGGACCCGACCCAACTGAACCGTCAGGGGCCCGATAGCGGTACGCAATACCGCTCGGCGGTGTTCCCGCTCAACGACGCGCAGCGGCGGGTGGCGCAGAGCTATATCGCGCAGCTCGACAGATCGCATGTGTTTCCTGCGCCGATCGTCACGAAGGCGGAGCCGTACAAGGGCTTCTATCCGGCCGAGTCGTACCATCAGAACTACCTGACGTTGCATCCCGATTCGGCCTATATCGCGATCAACGACATGCCGAAAATCGTCAATCTGAAACGGCTATTCCCCAATCTGTATCGCGACAAGCCGGTGCTGGTCGAAGCGCAGCAGTAGTGGCGCCGTGACGCCTTCTTCCTTGCCTTCGTCGTCTTCCGGGCGACGAAGGCGGTCGTTGTTCGTGCTCTTTTGCGGCGCATGGCGCGACCGCTTCACTCCGATCTTCGCCCCGACCCCTCGCGCGCCGTTCCCGCAGCAGCGCCCGTATCACCCGATCATCGAATCACCACGAACGTGGCGCATATTTTGCGTAAGTGCTTTCCAGCGGCCATTTTCCGCAACCCGGCCGTTGATGCGAAAGCCGCGCACGGCGTGATCGTCGCGCGTCGCCGATGCAGTAGCGCGGCGCAAGCGCATGCCGTACAGCCCGCATCTCCTACTGGAAAAATTACATTGCCGTCAGTAGCCGCGCGGCAGGCGCCCGAGTTTCAGGTCCGCTCATGGACCTCGGGCAAGGACCCAAGCTCCTCGCGACAAGGCGAGATCGGAGGCCCCTGGTGTTGAACAGCCGTAGAAAGAAGCGGGGCGGCAGGCTTCGCCACAAACAAACCGGCAGCGCGGCGAGTTCGCTCGTCGAGGCGACCCTTGGCGCAATGGTCTTTCTGCCCGGCGTCGCCTTCGCGCAGACGCCGTCGCCGCTCGGGGAGTGGCAGTACTCGGCCGGCATTGCACTGCAGAAGATGTATCAGCCGGACATCCCCGACTGGCAGGTGCGCCTCGGCGCGGCGACGTCGTTCCAGCCGCGCTTCGAGGGTTCGGACCGCTATCACGTCGTGGCCGGGCCGAGCCTCGACGTGCGCTACAAGGACCTGTTCTTTCTGTCGAGCGGCGAGGGCTTCGGCGCGAACTTCGCGCAGGGCGAGAACTGGCGCATGAGTCTCGCCGCCGTCTACGACCTCGGGCGGCGCGCGCGCGACGATCCGCAGGAACTCGACGGACTCGGCAACATCAACGCGGCGCCGGGTCTGAAGCTGGCCGGCGAATACGTCGTGTCGAAGACGTTTCCGCTCGTCGTGCGCGCCGACATTCGCCGCTACTTCGGCGGCTCGAATGGGTGGACCGGCGATCTCGGCGCCTATCTGCCGATGCCCGGCAGCACGAAGCAGTTCTTCTGGTTCGCCGGTCCGAACGTGACGCTTGCCGACTCGAAATACATGAACAGCTGGTTCGGCGTCAATCAGGAGCAGGCCGCGCACTCGCAGTATTCGCCGTACCACGCGAGCGCGGGCTTCAAGTCGGTGGGCTTCGGCATCAGCGCGGTCTGGCTGTTCAACAGGCACTGGTTCGCCACCGCGGATGGCGCATTCGAGCAACTGGTCGGCAGCGCGGGCAACAGTCCGATCACGCACAGCCGGGCGACCGGGGTTGCCGATGTGTCGATCAACTATCGGTTCTGAGGCGACTGGGGCCGGCGAATACGGCGACGCGATCAATCGCGTTGCCGTAGCCATGCCGATTCACACAGGACGGCGACTTCAGCGCCGCATGAGGGATCCAGTGCGAATAGCGCTGTTTTTCCTGCCTGTATGGATTGAGTGATCTGCTCCGCTTGCTCCTGAGACACGAGCACGGGTTTGGAGTCGGCCCAGCTGCGAATCCATCCGACGATGGTTCTCACCTCGTTGACGGAAAACGAATGTATCGGCGACAGCAATACGCGCGAGGCAACATTTTGCTCCGCGAAATCCAGCATTCGCATGGCAAGCACCTGCCTGAAAAGCAGGACCTCTATTTCACCATTGACACGCTTGAAGCCGAGCTCCAACTCGCGTTCATCGCGACGGTGCTCGATCCGCAAGAGTTCGGCATCGTGGAAGTTCGGGAAACTCTGGATTTCCCGCACATTTGTGTAATTTGATTTTTCCATTTCGTTTCCGTCTATCAGGGGAGCAGTGAAAACGGCAGACCGGGGCCGTGCCCGAGCTGCCCACCAGGCGGATCGATTGTCCAGTTGTGGGCGTGAGGGGCGCCCTGACCGCGATAGACGGTCAAGGACATAGACAGGCCGACGATTGATTTGAAGTCGCTGCCCGGATCGGCAGAGATCAGATAATCGTCGTGCGGCAGGCTGTCCGTACATGGGCGAAGGCCCAAAATAGAAAACCTGGTTGAATTGCATTCGCAGCAGCGTATCGACGGAGCGAGCGCGTCGAGGCAGTCAGCGCCTTCAGCGCAACCTGCCATCCAGCCTCACTCCCGCTTTCCCCGCGCCTCGCTCTGCATCTCCCGATCCCAGCGCCTTAACCACGGCATGACGAAATCCGCGAAACCATCGGCGGACGGCGACAGCGCGCGCTCGGTCGGGCGATACACGCAGACCTCGCGAATCGTTTCGGGATCGACGATGCGCCTCATCACGAGCCCGAACGTGCGCGCGAGCGGCGCGACGTAGGCCGGCGCCAGCGTGACCGCGAGCCCTTGCGAGGCGAGGCCGAACGCGGTCGTGACGTTGTCGACGACGTCGACCGGGATAATGCGCGCCTCGGCCGGCAGATTCGCGCGCATCTGGTCGACCGCGCGTTCGTGATCGCGCCCGGTCGCGACGATCGGCACGTCGCGCAGATGCCGCCACTGCACGCGCCGGCGCGCCGCGAGCGCGTGCGTAGCCGCGCACCACATGACCCACGGGCTCGCGAACGCCGGATCGCAGCGCACGCGTGCGCCGCTTGGCCGGTCGGGGCCGATCGCGAGATCGACGTCGCCGCTCTCGACGCGCTCCACCAGTTGCTCGACCCCGGTGTCGCAGATGCGCACGACGACCTTCGGCTTGTTGCGCGCATAGTCGGCGATCGCCGCGGGCAGCGCCGTGGCCGCGATCACGAGCGGCGCGCCCACGCGCACGATGCCGGCCGCGCGGTTGCGGATGTCGTCGGCGGATTGCGCGGCCGCCTGTACGTGGCGCAGCACCGATTCGGCCGAGGCGAGGAAATCCTGTCCCGCGCTCGACAGCGCGACGCGCCGCGTCGTGCGATCGAACAGCCGGAAGCCGAGTTCGGTTTCGAGTTCGGCCAGCAACTGGCTGACCGCCGAGGCAGTCAGCCCGAGCCGGGCCGCCGCCGCGCCGATGCTGTGAAGATCGACGATGGCGAGAAACGCTTCGAACTGGCGGATCGTGACACGGGTAAGAGGCATAGGGCCGATTCTAAAGAAAAACTTACGAATCGTGAAAAATCGCTTGATTGTGCCGCGCGCGCCGAGGGCCGATACTCGTGCAAATCGACGTCGTCGGGCAAACCCGCTTAGACTTGAGGTTTGCCTGGTCGTCCGCGGCCGCGCCCGACGTCGCCGAAACCGCTCGGCCGAGGTGCGCGGCCCCGGTGTCGCGGCCGCTACCCTTGGCCTTTCGAGGCCGCCTTCAAGGACTTGCCATGTTTGACCACATTCCCGCCTATCCCGGCGACCCGATTCTGAGCCTGAACGAAGACTTTCAGCTGGACCCCAGGCCGAACAAGGTCAACCTGAGCATCGGCATCTATTTCGACGACGCCGGCAAGCTGCCCGTCATCGACGCGGTGCGCCGCGCCGAAACCGCGCTGCTCGACGCGATCGGCCCGCGCTCGTATCTGCCGATGGCGGGTCTGCCGCTCTATCGCGACACCGCGCAGGCGCTCGTGTTCGGCGCGAACCACGCGGCGCGCGAGGCGGGCCGCATCGCCACCCTGCAGACGCTCGGCGGCTCGGGCGCGCTCAAGGTCGGTGCCGATTTCCTTAAGCGCTATTTCCCGGGCTCGCAGATGTGGATCAGCGACCCGAGCTGGGAAAACCATCGCGTCGTGTTCGAGGCGGCGGGGCTCACGGTCAACACCTATCCGTACTACGACCCGCAAACGGGCGGCCTGCGTTTCGCCGAGATGCTCGCCGCGATCGATACGCTGCCCGAAAAGAGCGTCGTGCTGCTGCATGCGTGCTGCCATAACCCGACCGGTGTCGATCTGAGCCCGGCGCAATGGGCCGAACTGGTGCCGGTATTGCAGCGCCGCAAGCTGATCGCGTTCGTCGACATGGCCTACCAGGGTTTCGGCGCGGGCCTTGAGGAAGACGCCGCCTGCGTGCGTCTGCTCGCCGACGCGGACGTGCCGCTGATCGTCGCCAATTCGTTCTCGAAGAACTTCTCGTTGTACGGCGAACGCTGCGGCGCCTTGAGCGTCGTGTGCCGGAGCGCCGACGAAGCCGCGCGCGTGCTCGGCCAACTGATGGCGGCGGTGCGCGCGAACTACAGCAATCCGCCGACGCACGGCGCGCGCCTCGTCGCCAACGTGCTTGCCGATGCGCAACTGCGCGCCTCGTGGGAAGCCGAACTCGGCGCGATGCGCGAGCGGATTCTGGCGATGCGCAACACGATCTACGCGGGCCTCGAAGGCCGTGTGGACGACGTAATGCGCACGCGCTACGTCGCGCAACGCGGCATGTTCACGTACACAGGGCTGTCCGAAAGCCAGGTCGAGCGCCTGCGTAACGAATACGCAGTGTACGTGCTGCGCTCGGGACGCATGTGCGTCGCGGGCCTCAACGCGCGCAACGCCGAGTACGTGGCCTCGTCGATCGCAGCGGTGGTGTCGGGCGCCTGAGTCCGGCATCGAGCCAGGCATCGAGCGCGGCAGTATACCGCGCATGACGGCGGCGAATGGCGGCAGGTATCGACGGGCGGCGCCGCGGCATAACATGGCATGGCATGACGCAGCGCCGCCACGACAATCATGGAGACACGAATGACGACCCTCGAAACCCGGCCGGCGAGCGTAGCGCCATCCGCCGCCCTGCATCCCGACGAATGGCAGGCGCGCGTGCAGCTCGCCGCGTGCTATCGCATCTTCGACATGCTCGGCTGGACCGAGATGATCTACAACCACATTACGTTGCGCGTGCCGGCGAGCGTCGCCGGCAACGAGCGCCACTTCCTCATCAACCCGTTCGGGCTGCACTACAGCGAAGTGACCGCGCGCAATCTCGTGAAAATCGATGCGCACGGCCGCGTGCTCGACGGCTCGCCGCATCCGGTCAACCCGGCCGGCTTTGTCGTGCATGCGGCGATTCACGAAGGCATTCCCGAGGCGCACTGCGTGATGCACACGCATACGACAGCGGGTGTCGCCGTGGCCTGTCTCGAAGACGGCTTGCAGCAGACCAACTTCTATAGCGCACAACTGCACGAGCGCATTGCGTACCACGACTTCGAGGGCATTACGATTCATGCGGAAGAGGGGCCGCGTCTGCTCGAACATATCGGCAACCGCCAGGCGGTGATCCTGCGCAATCACGGCCTGCTTGCATGGGGCCACACGTTGCCGCAGACCTTCGCGATACTGTGGACGCTCAACCGCGCGTGCGAAATCCAGATGGCGACGTTTGCGATGGGCCGCGCGCGGCCGGTGCCCGAGGACGTGGCGGCCCGCTGCTCGCGCGATGCGCTGCAGTTCGACCCGCGCCACGGCGCGGGGCAGGACGTGTTCGATGCGCTGGTGCGGCGCGTCGATCGCATCGACGCGAGCTACCGGCAGTGAGCGCGTGATGGGCGCATGAGGAGCACATGACCCGTTCGAAGCCTCAACGCGGCAAGCAGGTCAAGAAACCCAGTCAGGAATCCACGCAAGGATTGAAGCGATGAAAGTAGCGATCTATGGCGCCGGCGCGATCGGCGGCTGGATGGGCGTGAAGCTCGCACAGGCCGGCCACGCGGTGAGCGTGGTGGCGCGCGGCGCGACGCTCGACGCATTGCGCCAGCACGGGCTGCGTCTGGTCGAAGGCGGCGTCGTGTTCGCCGAACAGGTCGAGGCGAGCGAGAATCCCGCCAGCCTCGGCGTGCAGGAACTCGTCGTGATCGCGGTGAAGGGACCGGCGATGGCGGCGGTGGCCGCGCGAATCGCGCCGCTGCTCGGCCCCGGCACGATCGTGCTGACGGCGATGAACGGCGTGCCGTGGTGGTTCTGCGACGGGCTCGGCAGCGGCTTCGGGCGGCAGCGCCTGACGTCGATCGACCCGGACGGCGCGATCGCGGCGGCGATTCCCGGCGCGCGGACGGTCGGCTGCGTCGTGCATGCGAGCTGCCTCGTCGATGCGCCCGGCGTGATCCGCCATCACCAGGGCAACGGGCTGATCGTCGGCGAGGCGTCGGGGCAGCCGAGCGAGCGCGTCGAACAGCTCGCGGCGCTGCTGAGGGCGGCCGGCTTCGATGCGTCGATGTCGGCGCAGATCCAGCGCGACGTCTGGTACAAGCTGTGGGGCAACATGACGATGAACCCGGTCAGCGCGCTCACGGGCGCGACGACGGACCGGATTCTCGGCGACGAACTCGTACGCGGCTTCGTCACGCAGATCATGCTCGAAGCGAAGGAGATCGGCGCGCGCTTCGGCATTCCGATCGAGCAGGCGCCCGACGATCGTCACGCGATCACGCTGAAGCTCGGCGCGATGAAAACCTCGATGTTGCAGGACGTGCAGGCGGGCAAGGCGGTCGAGCTCGACGCGCTGGTCGGGGCGGTACGCGAACTCGGGCAACTGACGCAGGTGCCGACGCCGTATACCGACGTATTGCTCGGGCTCGCGCGTTTGCAGGCGAGCACGTTGGGTTTGTATCCGAAGCAGTGAGGCAGTGAGGTAGTCAGGGTTCGAGGCGCGCAGACTCGAACCCTCGAGCGCGGTCTTGCCTGAAAACCGCGCGGTTTTTCATGCGGACTCGCCGCAATGAGTCCGCGCGCGCGTTACTCGGCCCCAGCCGCATGCACCGACGGCCGCATCGGCAGCTCGCCCGTCGCGGCGTGGCATTCCTCGATCATCGCCCGAAACGTGGGCGACGCCGGCAGGGCGCCGGCCGTTTCCAGTTCCGCGCCGTTACGTTCCGCCGGCTCGCTGATGCCGACGCCCACCACGAGCGTCGCGCGCGGCCGCCATTCGCGCGTGCGCCGCAGCATGTTGCGCAGATACGGCGGCGACTCGGGCGCATCGAGCGACACGATGCAGATGATCGACGCGTCCTTGTAGCTCGGCTCGTCGGCGTGAGCGCTGCGATAGCCGGAGTGCGTCGCCATCATCGGCGCGAAGCCCTGGCGGCCGAGCAGTTGCACCGCGATCGCGGTCGTCACTTCGTCGAACGCGCCGCGTCCGGGCACGCACAGCACCGCCGTTTTCGTCGCGTCCCGCGACTCGGGCGTTTGCGCCGGCACATGATCGCCGCGGTGTCCGGCCGCTTCCTGCGGCGCGCTGGCGAGCAGCGTGCCGCCCATCTCGGTGGCGTGGGTGGCGTGGGCCGCATCGGCGCGCGCGAGCGTATCCGGCAAGCCATCGGCGACTTCGAGGTTCTCGACGATATCGACGAGCGCGTCGTTGATCCGCTGCAACTGGTCCGGCATCAGCACGCCGCGCAGCGCATCGTTGCGCGCGAGCCGCAAGCCTTCGAGCGCGACCTTGTCGTAGTAGTCGATCAGCGACATCTCGCGCAGCAACCGCTCGGCCTGCACGATCGCCTCGTGCGGATCGTCGGCGAGCAGGCGCTGGTAGAAATTCTGCGCGGGCGTCAGCGCGGGCTGGTCGCCGAGCAGCACGGTGAGGAAGTTGAGGCGGTCGGCATAGCGCCCGAGCGTGACGACGCACAGCGTGAGCGGCGTCGACAGCACGAGCCCGATCGGTCCCCACAGCCAGCTCCAGAAGATCGCCGCGACCACCACCGCGAGCGGCGAGAGCCCCGAGCGATGGCCGTACAGCAGCGGCTCGGCAATCTGCCCGGCCACCACGTCGACGACGATGAACAGGATCAGCGTATAGACGGCCATCGTCCATTGCGGCTGGATCGCGGCCGCGAGAAACACGGCGAGGATCGCCGCGATCCAGATGCCGATATACGGCACGAAGCGCAGCAGCGCGGCGATCACGCCGAACAGCAGCGCGCCCGGCACGCCGATGATCGCCAGCCCGATCGCGATCACGCCGCCGGTGCTGAGGTTCACGCCGAGCTGCGCGACGAAGTAGCGGGACAGGCGCCCGGCGGCGTCGTTGATCGCCGTGGTCGTGCGGTGCAGGTCGCGTGAGCCGAACAGGCTGATGAGCCGGTCGCGCAGGTCCTCGCGCTGCAAAAGAATGAAGATCGTCACGACCAGCACGATGAAGCTCGTCTCGATCGGCGCGATGGCCGGCGACAGCGCGCGCTGCGCAAGCTGGATCGGCGTCGGCGCGGGCTCGTGCACCTCGACCGGTTGCGGCACCGCGGGCGCGTTGCGCGCGGCGCGGCCGGTAGGGTGCGGCGGAGCGGGGCGCGACGGCGCCATGCGCTGCAGCACGGAAGCGGTGCTGCTCATCAGCGAGTCGGCGCGGCCGACGGTTTTTTCCTGCACCGTTTCGATCTTCTGCTCGATCGCTTCCTGATACTGCGGCAGGGCGCCGGCCAGTTGCACGATCTGCGCGCCGATCAGCGCGCCGACCGCGAGCATCGAGGCGAGCGCGAACAGCACGGCGATGAAGATCGACGGCCACTGGCCCATGTGCAGGCGCCGCAGCATCTGCACGAGCGGCGCGAGCAGAAAGCTCAACAGCACCGACAGCGTGATCGGAATCAGCACCGCCCGGCCGAAGTAGAGTGCGCATACGACCACGACGCCGGTAATCAGCGACACGAGGCCATGCAGGCCTGGCGTGCCCGGCGGGTAAACGCGGTTCGGCGGCCGCTGCGGCGGCGGTAACGATATTTTCATGTGAACAGACATTCCGGTTGGAGCGCGCTGCCGGGGCGTTCCGGGAGATAACGGGGCAGCAAGACATATGCCTGAATTGTAGGCGGTTTGGCATGCCGCGAACCAGAGGCACGCATCGTAACGGAGCGGCGCGATGGGCTCGCTCGCGTTGGCCGATTCGCCGGCTCGCCAGCTAGCCGACCTGCATGCGCAGCAGCTCCAGCAGTTGCGAACTCGCATACAGCAAGAGCCCGATAAAGCCGCCGACGAGCGTCCCGTTGATGCGGATGTATTGCAGGTCCTTGCCGATGTTCAGTTCGATCTGCCGCGACATCTCGCGCGAGTCCCAGTTCTTCACCGTATCGCTGATATGACGCGTGAGGAACTGCGCGAAGTCGGGGGCCATCGCGCGCGCCGCGTCTTCGAGATGATCGTTCAGCGATTGCCGCAGCGCCGGGTCGCTTGCGAGTTCGCGGCCGATCCACTGGCCCATTGCCGCCACGCGCGCATGCAGCGCCGAGTCGGCGCTGTGCAGGTCGCGCTTGAGCCACGCGCGCAACTCGCTCCACATGTCCTTCACGTAGGCGCTGAACGCGTCGCCTTCGACAAGATAGCGCTTGAGCGCTTCGCCGTGCTGCAAAAACGCGGGATCGGTCTTCAGCTTCGCGATCAGCTTTCGCGCAGCCTCGTCGAACCGCTCGCGCAGCTCGTGCGCGGGATTCTCCGCGATCTGTTCGAGCATGCGGTTCGCGGCGCTCGCGATCGCGTCCGCGCCTTTCTCGCCGAGCCATGCCGAGGGCAGAATCTTCTCCATCTTCGGATACTCGCTCCTGACCCAATCGACGATGCGTGCCGCAATGAACTCGCGCGCGGGCGGCTCGCGCAGCAGTGCGATCAGCTGATCGAGCGCAGTGTCGAGCAGTTCCTGATGGCGGCCGTCGCGCGTGAGCGTGTCGAGCATCGCGCCCGTCGCTTGCGACAGATCGACCTTCGCGAGCACGTCGCGCAGCGCGTCGCGGATGAAGCTCTGGATGCGCGCGTCGTCGGCCACGTCGAGCATGCCGCCCGTCAGGCGCACGACGTAATCGCCGAGGCGCGCGGTATTGGCCGGCTCGGTGAGCCACAACGTGATGCTGCGCGCCGGGTCGTGGCGGCGGATCAGGCCGACGAGCGAGGGCACGTCGAGAAACTTGTCCTGCACGAAGACCGCGAGGTTATCGGCGATCTTGTGCTTGTTGCGCGGGATGATCGCGGTATGGCGCGCGACGAGCGGAAGCGGTACGCGCCGGAACAGCGCGGCGACGGCGAACCAGTCCGCGAGCGCGCCGACCATCGCGGCCTCGGCAATCGCCTTGATGCCGTCGATCCACACGCCGCGCGGCATGAACGCGGTCACGACGAAAACGCCGGCGGCCACGAGCAGCAGCAATAAGGGCGTGCGCCTGGCGCGCTTCAGTTCGGTGGTCTTGTCCATCGTCGGGGTGGTCCTGTCGGGCGAGGGCGGTGCGGTGCGGTACGGTGCGGGTGCCATGATGCGGCACGGCCGGCGCATGCGTCCAGCCGGCGTACGCGCGGCAGCTTCGGCAAGGTAACATTCGCGCTTGGACTCGCATGCGGCTGCGTCGAATGCGATGGCGCGCGCCGGGGCGTGATGCGGGTCGTGGCAAGGCACGCCGGCAAACCCGGCAGGACAACCATGCGGCGGCGCGACACACGGCGAAGCAGCGTAACAAAACGCGGTTCGGCGCAACGAACCACGATGCAGCATGGCACGAGGCAAGACAACCGCAACGAGGACCCAGTGAGCAGATTTCTACACACCGCGGATTGGCAGATCGGCACGCAGTTCGGCCAGTTCGAAGCGGACGAGACCGCGCATCTCGCACAGGCGCGCTTCGATACCGTGCGCCGCATCGCTGAGGAAGCGGCCGCGCGCAACGTCGATGCAGTGCTCGTCGCGGGCGACGTGTTCGATCTGCAAACGGTTTCGGACACGGTGATCCGGCGTCTGTTCGCGGCGCTGCAACCGTTCTCCGGGCCTTGGATCATGCTGCCCGGCAATCACGACGCCGCCCTCGTCGAAAGCGTGTGGACCCGCGCGCAGCGCCTGAACTGCATCGCGCCGAACGTGCGCGTCGTGCTCGAACCCGGCGTCGTGCTGCTCGACGCCTGCCGTTGCGCGCTGCTGTGCGCGCCGCTCACGCAACGCATCACCTACGACGACACCACCGCCTTCTTCGATACGGCCGAGACGCCGCCTGGCTATGCGCGCGTCGGGCTCGCGCATGGCAGCGTCGGCGGAATTCTGCAGGAGAGCATCGATTCGTCGAATCCGCTCGCGCCGACGCGTGCCGCGAGCGCGCGGCTCGACTATCTCGCGCTCGGCGACTGGCACGGCCATCTGCGTGTCGACGACCGTACGTGGTACGCGGGCACGCACGAGCAGGACCGCTTTCGCGCCAACGAGCCGGGTTTCGTGCTCGACGTGACGCTAGGCGAGGACGCGCCGCCGCGCGTCGAAGCGGTGCGGGTCGGGCAATACCGGTGGCATCGCTGGGACGAAACGATCTCGGTGCCGAGCGACGTCGAGGCCCTCAGGACGCGGCTCGCCGCGCTCGGCGCCGACGACGTGCTGCGGATCGAGGTCGGCGGCACGGCGGCGCTCGCCGATGCCGAGGCGCTGCGTGTCGCGGTCGAGGAAACCCGCGCCCGCGTGCGCGCGCTGCGGGCCGATCTTGGCGACCTGCACGTACTGCCCACCGCCGACGATCTCGCCGAACTCGGCGCGCAAAGCGGTTATCTGGCCAAGGTCGTCGCGCGGCTGCGCGGCTTGCAGGAAGACCCGCAGGGCGATCCGCAGCAGGCGCGGCACGCTGCCGAGGCGCTGTTGCTGCTCGCGCGTTTTCAACGCGAACAGCAGCCCGCGCGGCAACGTGAGACACATATGGCACATACTGCGCCGCAGCGCGAAGCGAGGTCCGCATGAAGCTGCAGCGCATTGCGATTCAGGAATTCAGGCAGTTCAGCGGGCGGCTCGTGATCGACGACCTGGCGCCCGGCCTCAATCTGTTCACGGGCCCGAACGAGGCCGGCAAGAGCACGATCGCGGAAGCCGTGCGCACGGTGTTTCTCGAACGCTATAAAGCCTCGCATCTGAAGGACCTGCTGCCGTGGGGGCTCGCGAGCGGACAACCGTCGGTGGAAGTGAGCTTCGATCTCGATGGCGAGGCGTGCCGTCTGTCGAAGCAGTTCGTCTCGCGGCAGCGCTGCGAACTGCGGATCGGCCAGGCCGTGTTCACCGAGGACGAAGCCGAGGACAAGCTCGCCGCGCTGCTCGGTTTTTCGCGCGCCGCGCGCGGGGCGATGAAGGCCGAGAACGCGGGCGTGCCCGGTCTGCTGTGGGTGCAGCAGGGCGGCACGCAGGAACTGCGCGATTCGACCGGGCATGCCGCGCAGTATCTGCGCGATGCGCTCGCGCAGTTGTCGGGCGGCAGCGACTCGGCCGGCGAGGATGCGCTGATCGCCGCCGTGCAGCGCGAATTGCGCCAGTTGCTGACCGCGCGCACGCAGAAATCGACCGGGCCGCTCGCCGAAGCCGAACAGAAGCTCGCGGCGCTCGTCGCGAGCCGCGACGAGTTGCAGCAGCAGCGCCAGCAGTTCGACGACAACATCGCGCGCCTCGCCGCGCAGCAGGAAGCGTTCGACGACGCCGGGCGCCGGCGGCCGTGGGAGCTTCACGAGCAGAAGGCCGCGCTGGCGCAGCAACGCGCGGCCGCGCTCGCGGAACTCGAACGCAGCGTAGAGGGGCTCGCGCAGTCGTTGCAGGTCGGCGAGGCCGAGCTGGCGTTGTCGGTGCAGCAGGAGCAGGGCGCGCTCGAACTCGAAGCGGCGGTCGCGCGCGAACGCGAACAGCTCGATGCGGCGCGCGCCGAAGTGGCCGCCGCGCAGAACGCGCATGCGCAGGCCGCGGGCGGCGTCGCGCAATTCGAGCAGGCTTCGGCCGAGGCGAGTCGCGCGCTCGAACTCGCCAACGCGGCCGTGACCGCCGCCGATCTGCGCAGCCAGATCGAGCTTTATCGCGCGGAAAGCACGCGTCTCGACGCGTCGATTGTGGAAGCGGACAAGGCGAACGAAGCGGTGCTGCAAGCCGCGCGCGAGGCGGCGGCGCTCGAAATCGACGAGGCGCGGCTGAAGCGGCTCGTCGCGCTCGACGGCGAATTGACCGTGCTGCGCGCGCGCACCGAAGCGGCGATGACGCGCATCGAGTATCGGCTCGACGGCGAGTTGAGCGTCGGCGAGGCGCGCATCAGCGGCACGGGCGTGTTGCGTGTCGACGAGGAAAAGCGCATCGGCCTGGGCGAACTCGGCGAATTGCGCGTGATTCCGGGCGTGTCCGATCTGCCGGCGCAATTGTCGGAACTGGCGTCGCTCGAAGCACAGCATGCGCAGTTGTTGCAGACGCTCGGCGTCGCGTCGGCGGGCGATGCGCAGGCGCGGCACGAGCGCTGGAAAGCGTCGCTCGCGCAGCAGAAGCGCCACGCGGAAATTCTGCGGGTTCACGCGCCGCAGGGCATCGATGCGTTGCGCGCGGCGCTGGCCTCGACGGCCGCGCGTTTGCAGGCATCGAGCGAGCGGCTTGCGGGCTTGCCCGACGTGTCCGCCGCACCGCCGCTCGACGACGCGCGCCGCCACGCCGACCTCGCGCGCGACGCGCTGGATGCGTCGCGCAAGGTGCTCGCGCAGGCTGCCGAAGCGCGCTCGACCGGCGTCGCGCGGGCCGATTCGCTGGCCGCGCAGCTACAGCGCAAGGAAGCGCAACTCGCCGACGATGCGTTTCGCCGCAACCGCGCGCAATGGCAGGCGAATCTTGTCGCGCAGCGCGTGAAGGTCGATGCATTGCGTCAGCAGCGCGAGGGCCGCGAGCGCGAACTCGATGCGGCGCGTCTCGACGATCCGGCCGCCGAGGCGAAGCGCTATCGCGCGTCGGCGGAGCTTGCGCGCAGCGAGCAGCACGAGCGTCAGGTGCGGATCGCGCAACTGCGCAGCCAGTTGGAGACGATGGGCGCGTCCGGTCTCGGCGAACGGCTGGCGGCGCTCGACGCGCAGATCGAGCAGGCCACGCGCCGCAAGGACGAGCTGAGCCTGCGCGCGGGCGCGCTGAGTTTGCTCGACGAGGTGCTTGTCGACGAACGCGATGCGGCGGTGGCGCAACTGCGCGCGCCGTTGACCGAGCGGCTGGGCCACTACCTGAAGCGGATTTTTCCGCAAGCGAGCCTCGCGCTCGGCGACGACCTGAGTCCCGCGGCGCTCGATCGCGCGGGCCGCGAGGAACTGCTCGACGCGCTCAGCTTCGGCACGCGCGAACAGCTCGGCATCCTGACGCGGCTCGCCTACGCGGACCTGCTTCAGTCGTCGGGCCGGCCAACCCTGTTAATGTTCGACGATGCGGCTGTGCATACCGACGCATCGCGGCGCGATGCGCTCAAGCGCGCGCTGATCGACGCGGCCACGCGGCACCAGATTCTGGTGTTCACATGTCATCCGGAGTTGTGGGACGACCTCGGGGTCAGGCAGCGAGCGGTCGAGGATCTGAAGGTGGCGTGAGCGGGGTGAGGCAGGGCCAATCGGGACGAGGCGGGACGAAGCGAGGAGCGAGCAGTGAGGCGAGAAGCGACGCGAAAAGCGAGGGGACGTGCTTCCCGCAGGTCTCGTGCGGGTTTTGTACAGGCGCGCCCGCCTACTCGTACCAGCGCGGCGTGTAAACCCACTGCGCGCCGTCGGCCCCGCAAGCAAACCTTCGCGTCAGCGATGAGCCGACGATCACCATCGTGCGCATGTCCACGTCCGACGAACGCAACTCGCCAAGCGTGAGCGTGCGCAGCGTGCCGCCGGGCCGGCCGATGTCGCGGCCGAGCACGACCTCGGTCGATGCCGCGCGATACTCCCGCACGATGTCGAGCGCCTTGTCCAGTTGCCACGGGCGCGCGCGCGAAATCGGGTTGTAGAACGCCATCACGAGATCGGCTTCGGCCGCGTGACGCAGGCGTTTTTCGATGATCGTCCACGGCTTCAGGTTGTCCGACAGCGACAGCATGCAGAAGTCGTGGCCAAGCGGCGCGCCGGCTTGCGCGGCGGTCGCGAGCGCGGCCGAGACGCCCGGCACGATCGACAGTTCGACGGTGGCCCAGGCGTCGTCGCGCGAGGCGTCGAGCGCTTCGAGCACGGCCGCCGCCATCGCGAACACGCCGGGGTCGCCCGAGGACACCATCACGACCGCACGGCCCTCGCTCGCGAGTTCGAACGCGTGGCGCGCGCGCTGCATTTCCTCGCGATTGTCGGTGCCGTGCACGCGCTGATCCGCGCGCAGCGGGCCGGCCATTTTCACGTAGGTGTCGTAGCCGAGGATGTCGGTGGCCTCGTTCAATGCCGTGCGCGCGGCCGGGGCCAGCAGGTCGGCGCGGCCGGGGCCGAGGCCGATCACGGTCAGGCGGCCGCGCGCTTGGCCGATGGTCGCGGGATCGATGGCGAGCGGGGTGAGGGCGAGAGCGAGGGCGATGGGGGGATGGGCGTGCGGCGCCTCGTGAGATGTTTCGTGCGGCGTGTTGTGAGCCGCTGCGTCTGGTGTGTTGGGTATGGCTTCATTCAGCGTCTTATGCGGGACGCGCAGCGAAGCATGCAGCAATGCCTCGGGGGTTGAGCGATCCGCCGCGGAGCTTGCGTCGGCGAAGCGCAGCGGCACGTTCAGGAGCGCCGCGGCTTGCGCCAGCGCGGGGTGGGTCATGCTCGCGGTCGGCGCGAGCAAGGCCGCTAGCGACAGCGCGGCGAGGCCGTGTGCGTCGAGGGCTGCACGTACGTGTGCGGCGATCGCTTCGGCGGATTGGGTAACGGACTCGGCCGGGGCGCTGTCAGCCATCGCGGCAGGCTGAGCGGTAGTGCGGCCTGTATGGGCGTTGGCTTCGGCGGTAGCGGTCGCAATAGAGGTCGCAGCAGCACTGTCAGTTGCCGTGCCGCTCGCGTTATCGCTGGCTTTGGCCTTGGCGTGACCGGCATCGCCACCGGTTTCCTCAGCCGCGCCGGCAGTACGAGCCTGCGCTTGCTCAGCAGCATCGGTACTGCCCCACGCATCCGCCAGCACCACCGCCGCCACCACGCTCCGTGGATGAATCACCAGTTCATCCACGCGGCCATCCCACGCATGCGGCGTCACGCGAATCGCGAGCCGTGCGTGGGCATCGCGCGGCAGTTGCGCGTCGTCGAGCCACGGCGCCTCGCCTTCGATGCGCGTGCTTGCCCCCGCGAGCAGATCCGACACGAAGCGCTTGCCTTGACCCAGATCGGCGAGCGCATAGCCCTCGGGCGGATTGAGCACGCAGGTGCCGAAGCGCAACTCGCCGCTCGTCGTGATCGCGGGCTGCACGGTCAGGGCCGTGGCGATTTCGCGCGCCATCACGTTGACGCCCGCGAGGCCGCCGAGCAGCGGTACGACCGCGCTGCCGTCCTCGGCGACCGCGAGTACCGGCGGCTCCGCGCCCTTGTTCGACAGCAACGGCGCGAGACAGCGGATCACGATACCGGCCGCGCACAGCACGACGATCGGCGTGCCGCGCGTATAGAGTTCGCGCAGGTGCGCGCCGAGTTCAGTGTAGGCGACGTCGGCCCCGCCCCCGACCCCTACGCGGCCTTGCAGCGCGTGGATTTCGCAGCGAGCGGGAGCGGAGAGAACAGGTTGAACGCTGCGATCGACGGCAGCCGTACCGCGAGCAGCGTCGGCATCGCCGTCACGGGCGGCGTCGGCGCCGTGTGTCGCCTCAGCGTCGCACATAGCCTGTGCGCCGCGCCTCTCATAAACCGCCCGAATCCGCCGCGCGGTTTCCAGCGCCCCCGCGCCGAGAATCACGATGGCCGGCACGTTCATCCTTGCCATTTTTGCCCCGGCACGACAAGCAGCGAAAAATACGGCGAGGCCATCGGATCGACCTCGGCAAGCGGCACGATGCGCTGATTGCCCATCGTCGCGCGTTCGACGTAGAGCGCGCGCCCGGCGAGTCCGAGGTCGTCGAGCACGCGCCGCACCTTGTCGAAATTGCGGCCGAGTTTCATGACGACGGCGGCGTCGGCATCGGCGAGACGGCGGCGCAATTCGTCCTCGGGCAGCACGCCCGAGAGCACCGAGAGGCTCTGGTTGCGATACACGAGCGGCGCGCCGAGCACGGCCGCGCCGCCGAGCATCGAGCACACGCCCGGCACGACTTCGCTGTCGTAGCGCGCGGCCAGCCGGTCGTGCAGGTACATGTACGAGCCGTAGAAAAACGGATCGCCCTCGCAGATCACGGCGACGTCGCGGCCCGCGTCGAGATGGCCGGCGACGATTTCGGCGGCCGTGTCGTAGAAGTCCGCGATGATCGCTTCATACGACAGCGGCGGTTCGAGCGCCTCGGTCGTGACCGGATAGACGAGCGGCAGATGCTGCTGCGCCTCGTCCAGATGCGCCTCGACAATACCGAACGCGTTGCCTTTCTTGCCCTTCGCGACGAAGTACGCAACCACCGGCGCGGCCTTCAGCAAACGCAGCGCCTTCAGCGTGATGAGTTCGGGGTCGCCGGGGCCGACGCCGATGCCGAACAGCCGGCCCCGGGTTGCCGTATGCCGTGTCGCCAGGGAGGTCGCTTGAGTTGTCGTTTGAGTCGTCACCTGTGCCGTCATTTACTCGATCTCCGTTGCGAGCGCGTTGACCGCCGCGGCCGCCATCGCGCTGCCGCCGCGCCGTCCGTGCACGACCACGTAGGGCACGCCGCGGCTGTTTTCCGCGAGCGCCGCCTTCGATTCCACCGCGCCGACGAAGCCGACCGGAAAGCCGAGAATCAGCGCGGGCTGCGGCGCGCCCGCATCGAGCATGTCGAGCAGATGGAACAGCGCGGTCGGCGCATTGCCGATCACGACGACGCTGCCGGCGAGGTGCGGGCGCCACAGCTCGAGCGCGGCGGCCGAGCGCGTATTGCCGATCTCGCGCGCGAGCGCGGGCACGTTCATGTGCGTGAGCGTGCAGATCACCGCATTGTCGGCGGGCAGCCGCGCGCGCGTGATGCCCTGCGCAACCATGCCCGCGTCGCACAGGATCGGCGCGCCTTGCGCGAGCGCCACGCGGCCCGCCGTGCCCGCGCCGGCGGAGAACGCGAGGTCGTCGATCACGTCGACCATGCCGCACGCGTGGATCACGCGCACCGCGAGTTTTTCGAGGTCGGCGGGGATACGCGACAGGTCGGCCTCGGCGCGAATCGTCGCGAAGGATTGGCGATAGATCTCCTGACCGTCGCGGATGTAATCAAGCATCGGGTTTATTCCTGACGAGACGCGCGAGCAGGTCGGCGGCCTCGTCGATCGTCAGTGGGGGGGCGACGCAGTGGCCGAAACCGGAGCGGCCGTCGCGTCGATAAAGGTCGTAGACGCCGGGCGCGGCGGCGAGCAGCGTGTACGGCGTGCAATGCGCGGCCGCGCACGAGCGCGGGCAGCCGCTCAGATGCACGTCGACGCCGGCGGGCAGTCGCGCGGCCAGTTGCAGCGCGTCGGCCTTGGTGTCGGCGAGACTCTTCGCGCAGCCTGGCGAGCCGGTGCAGGCGATCACGTGCGTGATGGCTTGGGCGGGATCGCAGGCGAGGCCGAGCGCGCCTAGCTGCGCGAGGACGGCAGGCACGGCCTGCGTCGGGATGTCGGGCAGCAGCACGCTTTGCCACGGGGTGATGCGCAGCGTGCCGTTGCCGTATTGCTGTGCGAGCGCGCCGAGGCCCTGCAGCGCCGCGGCGCTCAGACGCCCGAGCGGCGGCTGGCCGCCGACGTGCCAGGTGTTGGCGTCGCGTTGGGCGTGTGCGCCGAGGCGCAGCGAGGCGTCGGCGCCGGGAGCGCGTTGCCAGCGCGCGAGCGAGGCGTCGCGGGCGAGCGGGAAATCGACGTAGCGCTGCGCGTGTTCGAGGATCGCGTCGGCGGAGTGCGTGGCGAGCAGGTCGCGCATGCGGGTGGCGTTGGTGTCGGCGAGATCGAGGAACGTGTGCAGCAGCGCGCGTACCAGCGCCAGCACATGCGATGGCGCAACGGCGGCGAGGGGGCCGGTGCCGGTGAGGCCGCGGTAAGGGTCCGCTCCCGCACCAGGACCAGGGTCCGTGCCGTCTACCGGGCATCCCGCGAGCCCGAACACGAAGCGCACGCCGCCTTCATCCGCCGACGCCGCGAGCCACACATCGTGCGGATGATCGACCCGCGCGAGCCGTTCGCCGCCGTCGAGCAGCAGGGCGAATTTCGGCGACAACGCCGCGAAGCGCGCCTCGTCTTGCAGCAGCGCGAGCAATTTGGCGCACAACGGCCTCGTATCGATCAACGCAGACGGATCGCGGCCGGCGGCGGGGCTGGTCATCACGTTGCGGATGTCGTCGGCGAAACCGAGAGCGGTGGTGTCCGGAGGAGCGTTTGCGTCGTTCGCGTCGAGCGGGGAAGAGCAAGAGCCAGTGGCCGAACCGGAAGCAGGAGCAAAAGCAGGATCAAAAGCGCACAGAGAACCCGCCCCCGGCCCCAACCCCGCTTCGATCAACTCTCCGCTCAACGCCGCCTCATGCCGCTCGCGCACGCTGCGCAGCTGCAGATTCGCGCGATTGGTCAACTCGATCACGCCGTTCGCGTGCCGCGTGCTCGCCTCGGCGATCGCGCGCGCCTGCGCGGCGCCGAGTTCGCCGCCCGGCAGCTTGATCCGGCAGAGGCCGCCGTCGCGCGCGGCGACGATGCGCAGCAGCCCCGGACACGCCGAGGGCCGCGACATCGGAAGCGCGTGGGGCAAAACGGTTGAGGGCGAAGCTCGATTCAAGACGGACACCGGGAATAGCGTCGCGCAACGGCCCGAGCAGGCCGCGTCGCGGACCTTGCTGCGGCATCGGTACACCCCGCCCGATGTTGGCTGGCACGAACAGTTGCGCCGGCAGGTCTCCTGGCTCGCAGGTCATGGTCCGCCGCGGCCTTCCCGGTCGAACCAGTGGCGCGTGGCGCAGGCGGACTCGCTGCATACAGTTGCGGGGGCAGCCACATCGTTACTGTGTTCCCTCTTGGGCCCCGAAGGGCGCCGGCGGCTGTATTATGCCTTTTTTCGAACCGCGCAACGAGGCTGGGCGCTTTGACTGGCGCGCCTCGGCGCGCTTTCGAAGGCTTCGCCGGCCGCGCTGCCGGACGTCTTTCGTAGGCGTTTCGGGCATGCTTTGAGCCTGTTTTTGAGCCTGTTCCAAGCGCCTTTTCAACCGCTTTTCCAACGACAAACGATGAGGATGGATGCATGCCGGCATGGCTGACCGTGGTGGGCATTGGCGACGACGGCTTCGCCGGATTGGGACGGCCCGCGCGGCGTGCTTTGCTTGGCGCCTCGGTGGTGTATGGCGGCGAGCGGCATCTCGCGATGCTGCCGGCGCGGCTTGCCGCGCGCCGCGCGGCATGGCCGCGTCCGTTCGATCTCGCGCCGCTGCTCGCCGAGCGTCCGCACGCGGTGTGCGTGCTGGCGAGCGGCGACCCGATGCTGTTCGGCGTCGGCGCGACGCTCGCGCGGCAGTTG
>NZ_JAAGPQ010000028.1:0-88489 GCF_017104985.1 Paraburkholderia sp. Ac-20342
CCGTGCACGGCGCTGTCGATGTCGGCCGCGGTGCCGCGCGCGAGGCGCGTGAACGGCTGGCCGTCCGAGGGATCGAGCACGGCGATCGTGTCGCCGCCGGACGCGGCGCACCACTCGCCGCCGATGAAATGCCGGGCTTCTTCCATGCAGGCTCCTTGACGGTGACGCGCAGCCGTCGTGCGGCGGCGCGAGGTTCGAAGGGGAGACACCAAACCGGAAACACGAGCGAGAGTCGCGAGACGATTATCGCGCCGATCGAACGGGAGAGGCCATTGGCCGATTGGCTATAATGGCGCATTCCGCATTGTCCGGTGCACGGTGCCGCTATCGGGGCGAGAGGGCGGGCAATCCGCACGCCTACCCTCGATCCCGGGCACACCGTACGCCGCATTCCGACTTCCATCCCCTTCAGAGAGCGCTCATGAGCTTCAATCACGTTCCCGCAGGCAAAGACCTTCCGCACGATTTCAACGTCATCATCGAAATCCCGGCGCAAAGCGACCCGGTGAAGTACGAAGCCGACAAGGATCTGGGCCTGCTCGTCGTCGACCGTTTCATCGGCACCGGCATGCGCTATCCGGCCAACTACGGCTTCATTCCGCAAACGCTGTCGGGCGACGGCGACCCGGTCGACGTGCTGGTCATCACGCCGTTCCCGCTGCTGGCCGGTTCCGTCGTGCGCGCTCGCGCGCTCGGCATGCTGCAGATGACCGACGAATCGGGCGTGGACGCGAAGCTGATCGCCGTGCCGCACGACAAGATCTGCCCGATGACGGCGAGCCTCAAGACCGTCGACGACGTGCCGGCTTACCTGAAAGACCAGATCAAGCACTTCTTCGAACAGTACAAGGCGCTCGAAAAGGGCAAGTGGGTCAAGGTCGAAGGCTGGGCGGGCGTCGACGCCGCGCACAAGGAAATCAGCGAAGGCATCGCGAACTACACGAAGTAAGCGCGCGGCGGGGCATCCCGCTCGCCGCAGGCAGGACGCAAACCGCGCGAGTCCGTGAGGGCCGCGCGGTTTTTTCATGGCGTTTGCGCTGCATTCGGCTACCGTGCAATACGACGGCGCTCGACACGCATAACCTCGATGCATCGCCGGAATGAAGCAAACGCATTGTTATAGTTAGGTGTAAACCCTTATCATTCGACACACCTTTCATGCGCGCGCCGCCTCGTATCGCGCGCCTTCTCGGGAACCGCCATCCGGATGACGAACCGCAGCAAATCCCACTCGAACTCGCCGCGCTGGTCGACCCGGCTGCACGCGGTCGTCACCGCGATCTACCGCAAGCGGCCAGTCTGGATGGTGTCGTTCGCGGCGAGCGAGGCGAGTCTGTCCGAGGGTTTGCGGGCCGCGTGCGCTTCGACGGCGATGCTCGCGCTCGGCAACGTGCTGCACGATCCGATCTTCGCGTGGGCCGCGATCGGCGCCTTCTGGACCTGCCTCGCCGATGCGGGCGGCTCGAACCGCGCGCGCTTCGCCTCGATGATGGGCTTCGCGTTGCTGTCGACGCTGTGCGGCGGCATGACCGCGTTCGCGTCCGGCATGGGGACCGCGTTCGCCGCGCTCGCGATGCTCGCGTTCACGACGCTCGGCGCGTTCGGCCGCATCTGGGGCGCGGCCACCTCGCAGGTGACGATTCTCGCGGCGACCGCCTGCGTCGTGATGGTCGACCGGCCGATGCACGACGCGCGCGCCGGGCTCGCGTTTCTCGGCGTCTACGTGGTCGGCTGTCTGTTCGCGGTCGTGCTGAGTCTGACGGTGTGGCGCATTCATCCGTTCGGCGCGAGCCGCGCGTCGCTGCGCGCGGTGTATCTGCGGCTCGCCGACGTCGCCTTCGACAGCGCGCGTCTCGTCGGCCAGCGTGCCGCGCCGGGCGAATGGGCCATGCACGCCGCGCGCTTTCGCGCCGACGCGCGCGCGGCGCTCGAACGTTCGCGCGATGCGCTCGCGAATTTGCCCGCCTCGCGCACGGGCGGCGCCGTCACCTACGACACGCTGCTCGGTCTGCTGACCGACGGCGAGGCGCTGTTCGCGTATCTGATCGCGGTGTCGGGCGCGAGCGAGAAAGTGCCCGACGACCTGCGCCGCACGCAGCGCGCGGCGCGGCTGCTGAATACGATCGGCGAGGTGCTGCGAGATATCGGCGTGGCGGCCGGCGACGCGCGCTGGGAGCGTCTCGCGGATCAGCAACGGCGCTTGCGGCGTCTCGCGAGCCGGCTCGAAGGCGCGTTGCTCGAACCGGTCAAGCTGCAATCGGGCTTCGAGCTCGTCGATTTCGCGCCGCGCGAGCCGCATACCGAACGCTGGAGCGAATGCGCGATGCGGCTCGCCGCGCGCGCCGGGGCGACGCTGAAGGCGAACCTGTCGTGGCAGTCGGTCGGCCTGCGCCATGCGGCGCGCGTGGGCGTGACGACCACGGCGGGCTTTCTCGTGATTCGCGCGCTCGGCCTGCCGTTCGGCTACTGGGCGACGATGGCGACGCTCCTGATCCTGCAGCCGTCGATTGCCGCGACGTGGCCGCGCAGCATCGAGCGCGCGGCGGGCAGCATCGTCGGCGGCGTACTGGCGGCGGCGATCGGCTATGCGATTCATTCGCCGCTCGGCATTTCGCTCGCGGTGTTTCCGCTCGTGATGGCGACGATGGCGCTGCGGCCCGTCAGCTACAGCCTGTTCGTGCTGTTCCTGACGCCGGCCTTCGTGCTCGTCGCCGACTTCGCGACGCCGGGCGCCAACGAGTTCGTGTTCGCGCTGACGCGGCTCGGCAACAACGTGCTCGGCTGCGTGCTCGCATTGCTCGCGACGTTCCTGTTATGGCCGACGCGCGAGAAGCTCGACCTGCGTGTCTATCTCGGCAACGCCGTGCGCGCGAATCTCGCGTATCTGCGCGCGTCGCTCGAAACGCCGTGGCGCCGCGACAAGGACATGGAGCGTCTGCGCCGCGCGGCGGGTCTCACCAGCAACAATGCGGAAGAGGCGCTCGGCCGCGTGCGCCTCGAAAAACTCGAAGACTCGATGGCCGATACGGTGACGCTGACGGTGCTGAGCCTGTTGCGCCGGATGGCCGGCACCGCGACGCAGTTGCGCCTGAGCGCGAACCGGCGCGCCATGCCTGCTGAACTCGGCGCCTGGGTCGCGGCGCTGAGCGAGGCGATCGAGGCCGCCCTGAATCGCACGCTGCAGCCCGTGCGGCTCGACTTGCCCGAGCGCGAGAGGCTGACCTCGCTCGAAGCGGATGCGGTTGGTGAACTGGCGCGCGTGCATCGTCTGTTGACGGAGAAGATGCGTGAGGCGAGGGGGTAGGCCGAGGCGGGGTGTGCTTGCCGCTTGCCGCCGGCTGCGCGGCAGCACGGTGCGGGATTGGCGGGGCGCAGTTATCGGACCGAAGTCAGCGGACCGAAGTCAGCGGACCGAAGTCAGCGGACCGAAGTCAGCGCTACGAAGCAAGCGGCACGAAGTGATCGCGACACAAACGGAGCCGCGCCGAACTCCGAGCCTCGGGTTTCAGGCTTCAAGCCGCATCAAACCACCTCGCCGTCATCCCCCGTTTCAGCCTCGGCAACCGGCGCCGTCGGCACCACCGATTCAAGCGTCCTCAACCCCGCCGCCAGCGCGCGCTTCTCGGGCGGCGCGAGCCGCTTGACCCAATACTCGGCGCGCGATGCGCTCGATCGATCCGCGAGTTCGAACGACGCCAGTACGCGCACCGGCTTGCGCGAACGCGTATAGCGCGCGCCCATGCCGCTCATGTGCTTGTCGAAGCGCGCGGCGACGTCGGTCGCGATGCCGGTATAGACGCTGCCGTCCGAGCATTCGAGCAGATAGAGAAACCACGCCATAAACGCGCCGTCAGCCTTTGAACGGATTGTGTTCGCGCAGCTCGTCCACATAAGCGTGGATGCTGTTCTTTTCGTTGTCGAGGAAATGGCCGACCGCGTCCGCGAAGGCCGGATGCGCGAGCCAGTGCGCCGAGCGCGTGACCGTCGGCAGAAAGCCGCGCGCCATTTTGTGCTCGCCCTGCGCGCCGCCTTCGAACGCGCCGAGCTTTGCCTCGATGCAGAATTCGAGCGGCTGGTAGTACGCGGTTTCGAAGTGCAGGCACGGCACGTGTTCGAGCGCGCCCCAGTAGCGGCCATAGAGCGTGCCGCCGGTTTGCGCGTCGCGCTGATAGACGACGAGCGAGCTCGCGATCGGCTTGCCCTCGTATTCGGCGATCACGAGCAGCAGGTTTTCCGGCATCGACGCGCCGATCATGCGGAAGAAGTCGAGGTTCAGATACGGACTCGAAAAGTGCTCGCGATAGGTTTGCCGATAGCACTTGCTGAAGAAGCGCCAGTCGGCATCCTGAATGTCTTCGCCGCGAATGCGCCGCATGGTGATGCCGGCGTCGTGTACCTTGCGGCGCTCGGCGCGGATGTTCTTGCGCTTCTTCTGTTCGAGCGTCGAGAGGAAATCGTCGAAGTCGCGATAGCCGTCGTTGAGCCAGTGAAACTGCACGCCTTCGCGTTGCATCATGCCGAGTTCTTCGAGCGCGGCGGCTTCGGTTTGCGTCGGAAACAGCACATGCAGCGAGGACACCTCGGCCTGCTCGGCGAACGCCAGCAGCGTGGCCGCGAGATGGCGCAGCGCGTGTTCGTCGGCCGCTAGCAAACGGTTGCCCTGCACCGGCGTGAACGGCACCGCGCACAGGAGCTTCGGGTAATACGGCAGGCCGTTGCGTTTATAGGCGTCGGCCCAGGCCCAGTCGAACACGTACTCGCCGTACGAGTGACCCTTCAGATAGACCGGCGCGGCCGCCGCGAGCTTGCCCGTGCGCGTGTCGGTGAGCGTGACGAATTGCGGCGCCCAGCCGGTGTCGGGCACCGCGCATTGCGTCGCGCTGAGCGCGCTCAGAAACTCGTGCCGCAGAAACGGCGTGGGCTGCGGCTGTTGCGCGAGAAGGGCGTTCCATTCGGCGGCGTCCACCTCGGAGGGCGATGCCAGAATGCCCGTGCGATAATCGATGCGTTGCTGGTTCAATCTGCGTGACTGTTTGCAATGAACGTGCGCTGCCGTGAAGATGCGCGGGCCACGCCGTTCGTTTATCCGGTTGTCCAATTCCGCCGAGCCATCGAGCCGCGGTACCCGCGAGCCGTAATGGCTTGCCTGTCGATCCTGCCATGAAGACCCGAATCGCTCTTGCTCAAATCAATGTCACCGTCGGCGACTTCGCCGGCAACGTCGCGAAGATCGTCGCCGCCGCGCGCGCCGCGCACAACGATGGTGCGAAGCTGCTGGTTGCGCCTGAACTTGCGCTGTCGGGTTATCCGCCCGAAGACCTGCTGCTGCGTCCCGCGTTCTATACCGCGAGCGCCGCGGCATTGGCCGATCTCGCCGCGCAGCTGAAGCCGTTCACGGGGCTGCATGTGATCGTCGGGCATCCGCTGCGGGATCGGGCGCACGGTCATGGTAATGCAAACGCGCCGATCGAGCGCGGCGTGCCACCCGTCGATACGTTCAACGCGGCCTCGCTGATCGTCGACGGCGAAGTGAAGGGCACCTATCGCAAGCAGGATCTGCCGAACACCGAGGTGTTCGACGAGAAGCGCTACTTCGCCTCGGACCCGCAGCCGTTCGTGTTCGAACTCGAGGGCGTGAAGTATGGCGTGGTGATCTGCGAGGATGCATGGCATGCGTCGGCCGCGCAGATGGCGAAGGCCGCCGGCGCGCAGGTGCTGCTGATTCCGAACGGCTCGCCGTATCACCTGAACAAGGAAGCCGTGCGCTTCGACATTCTGCGCGCGCGGATTCGCGAGACCGGCATACCGATGGTCTACGTGAACATGGTCGGCGGCCAGGACGAACTCGTGTTCGACGGCGGTTCGTTCGTGCTCGACGCGCAGGGCGAACTGGTCGCGAAGCTCGCGCAGTTCGAGGAAGCCACGGCGCTCGTCGAGTTCGACGGTGCCACGCCGGTGCCGGCCGCGATCGCGCCGGAGCAGTCGCTCGAAGCGCAGGTGTACGCGGCGCTCGTGATGGGCGTGCGCGACTATATCGGCAAGAACGGGTTTCCGGGGGCGCTGATCGGGTTGTCGGGCGGCGTCGATTCGGCGCTCGTGCTGGCCGTCGCCTGCGATGCGCTCGGTGCCGACAAGGTGCGCGCCGTGATGATGCCGTCGCGCTATACGGCCGACATCTCCACCACCGATGCCGCCGAGATGGCGCGTCGCGTCGGCGTGCGCTACGACGAGATCGCCATCGCGCCGATGTTCGACGCGTTCCGCGGCTCGCTCGCCGAAGAATTCGCGGGCCGCGCCGAAGACGCGACCGAGGAAAACATCCAGGCGCGCATTCGCGGCACGCTCTTGATGGCGTTGTCGAACAAGTTCGGCTCGATCGTGCTGACCACCGGCAACAAGAGCGAGATGGCGGTCGGCTACTGCACGCTGTATGGCGACATGGCCGGCGGCTTCGCGGTCATCAAGGACATCGCGAAGACGCTCGTGTACCGGCTGTGCCGCTATCGCAATGCGGCCACCACGTTCGCGACGCGCGATGTGATTCCCGAGCGCATCCTGACGCGCGCGCCGTCGGCGGAGCTGCGCGAGAACCAGACCGACCAGGACAGCCTGCCCGAATACGACGTGCTCGACGCGATCATGCGCATGTACATGGAAGAGGACCGCTCGCTCGCGGAGATCATCGCGGCGGGCTATGCGGCCGACGACGTGAAGCGCGTCACGCGGCTCATCAAGATCAACGAGTACAAGCGGCGTCAGGCGCCGATCGGCATTCGCGTCACGCATCGCGCGTTCGGCCGCGACTGGCGTTATCCGATCACGTCGCGCTATATCGAGCCGGTGGCGTGACGCGCGGCGTAGAATAAAAATCACCCATTTCCCTTTCACTTTCCCTATCACGAGACGAGGTTCGCCATGAAGCGCATCACCGCAGTCATCAAACCGTTCAAACTCGACGAAGTGCGCGAGGCGCTCGCAGAAGTCGGCCTCACCGGCCTGACCGTGACCGAAGTCAAGGGCTTCGGCCGTCAGAAAGGGCATACCGAGCTCTATCGTGGTGCGGAGTATGTGGTCGACTTTCTGCCGAAGGTGAAGATCGAAGTCGTCGTCGCGGACAACCAGTGCGATCAGGTGATCGATGCGATCATCGGCGCGGCGCGTACCGGCAAGATCGGCGACGGCAAGATTTTCGTCGCGGACGTCGAGCGCGTGATCCGTATCCGCACCGGCGAAGAGAACGAAGCGGCGGTGTAAGAGGGCGGTTTCACGGGCCGCCTGCGAGGTTCAAGGCCCACTTTCAAGGCCTGTTCACGCTGCATGTCCCGGCTGTCCTGCGCGGCTGCGTTGCGTGCATGACGAGCAAGCCGGCAAACCGTGGACACCCCACGGACTCGCCAGGCCGAAAAACTCGTCTCCAATAAAAAACGGTGCAATACCCTTGCGGGCATTGCACCGATACGCGCCTCTCGCAGCAGCGTGAAAAAGATTCTCTTGGAGAAATCTGTATTGACGCCCCGAGGGTCGTCCCCTCGGGGCACACCGTTCGCTTAGAACGAGTGCTGGATACCTGCGTACACGCCGGTTTGCGCGTGGCCCGGCAGCGGGTTATCCGTTCCGGCCGAGGTGCCCGCGTTGTTCGCGTTCAGGCCGAAGTTGGCGTTGCTGCTGTTGCGTACCGTTGCAACCTGCAGGTCGAGCAGTGTGCGCTTGGACAGGTTATACGAACCGCCGACCGTGTAGATCGTCGCATTGCCCGCGCCATTGTTGCCGTTCACGTGGTAGACCGCTGCGATCAGCGCAGCAGCCGGCGTGGCTTGCCACGTCACACCGCCCCATTCGTGATTGAGCGTGGTCGGCTGGCCATACGCGACGCCGGTCGCGCCGGCGGAGCGCACAGCCTGGTAAGCAGCCTGAATCTTGAACTGGCCGAGGAACACGTTCACGAGCGCCGAATATTCGCGCGATGCCGAGAATACGCCATTGCCCGTGTTAGCCGAATTGATGCCGTTGTTGGCGACCGCGCCGCCCCACAGGCCGCCATTCGTCGGGTTGCGGATTTCGTCGTAGAGGCCGCGGACCTGGAACAGCGAGTTCGTGTAGGTGACCTGAGCGCCTGCTTCACGGCCTTGCGGCGTCGTGCCGTTGCCGTTCCAGCTCGTCGCGTTCGACAGGGCGTACTGACCATAGAAATCGAAGCCGGCGATCTTCGGCGACTGGTAGGCGACGTTATTGCTCGACTGCGGCCAGTTGCGGCTACGCACGAGCGATGCCGATGACCAGTTCGATTGACCGAACGGGTCGAAGTCCCACACGCCGTTCGAGATGAAGAGCATGCGGCCCATCGTGAACGTACCGTACTGGTCGTTCGACAGACCCACCGTTGCCCAGCGATTGAAGAGGCCGCCGTTGCCCGGACCCGCGCCCGTCATCGTGTTGAACGAGCCCTCCAGCTGGAACAGCACCTTGTTGCCGCCACCGATGTCTTCGACACCCTTCAAGCCCCACAGGCTGGTACCCCAGTCGCCGCTCTCGGCCTTGAAGCGGTTGCCGCTGCCGGTGGCCGCGCCGTTGGCGGGACCGGTCGGCACGCCCGACATGTACTCGAGGCCCGCATCGAGGCGGCCGTACAGCGTGACGCTGCTCTGAGCGTGTGCGACAACGCCGGCCGACATCAGCGCCGCGGCGAGCAAAGCTTTCTTCATCTTCTCCTCCATACCCTGTCAAAAAATGAAACCCAGTACTGCGAGTGGTGTTCGGACGCGATCTGCACCGAACAGAAAGCGGTACCAGGGGAGATGGCGGGCGGATAGGGTCTCCTGCCGTGACGCGTAGCCTGGGGCTATCTGTGCGTCATGCCGATCCCTCGCCGACCGGTTCTCCTCTGTGTTTTGAAGTGAAACTACTTTTAATCAACTTTGTTTTGCTACTTTGGTTACTAATTTATCAAAAATAACTTTGGCTGGGAGAAGAAATTGGCGCCGTGCTCCGGCTGTGTCGCCAAATTGCAATACGAATGTGCGCCACGTCTCTCCGGTGCCGCTCGGGAAAACGCGCAAAGCCTTGTCTTACAAGGGACTCACGATTAGCCTGGGGTCGTATTAAGGATTGCCACTATTGACGCCCGGAAAGTGGCAGGTTAAGGCAAAAAAGCAACGCTTAGCGTTGTTTGGACGAGGTTTTTGGTGCTCCGAACGGTCGCCGGCGAACAGAAACGGGCAATAAAAAAGGCGCTCGTAAGCGCCTTGTAAAATTACTTCGACTACACATCACGGCATCGGTGCGATGCGGGATGCGTATCGGACTGCATCGGTTTATTTGAGGCTACCGGAAAGGAACTGCCTGAGGCGCTCGCTCTTCGTATTCTTGAACACTTCGTCGGGGTGGCCTTCTTCTTCGACGCGGCCCTGATGCAGGAACATCACGTGATTCGACACGTTGCGCGCGAAACCCATTTCGTGGGTCACGACGATCATCGTGCGGCCTTCCTCGGCGAGCTTCTGCATGACCTTCAGCACTTCGCCGACGAGTTCGGGATCGAGCGCCGAAGTCGGTTCGTCGAACAGCATCACGTCGGGATGCATCGCCAGGGCGCGCGCAATCGCGACACGCTGCTGCTGGCCGCCCGACAGGTGCGACGGATACTGCTTTTCGAGACGCGGCGCGAGACCGACCTTCTCGAGATATTCGCGCGCGCGGTCCTCGGCTTCCTTGCGTTTCAAGCCGAGCACATGCACGGGCGCCTCGATGATGTTCTCGAGCACGTTCATGTGCGACCACAGGTTGAAGTGCTGGAACACCATCGCGAGTTTCGTGCGCACGCGCTGCAACTGCTTCGGGTCCGACACGCGCAACGCGCCGTCCCTGGCCGTTTGCGTGCGCACTTCCTCGCCGTCGACGACGATGCGCCCGGCGTTCGGCTGTTCGAGAAAGTTGATGCAGCGGAGCATCGTGCTCTTGCCCGAGCCGGACGAACCGATCACGCTGATCACGTCGCCGGCATCGGCCTTCAGCGACACGCCCTTGAGGACTTCGTTGTCGCCGTACTTTTTGTGAAGCTCGTCGACGAAGAGCTTCTGCTTCTTGGTGTTCATCAGGATCCTTGACGAGCTTGCCTGCCCACGGACGCGGTCTCTAACCGCGATGTCCAACGTTACTTACTTGCCTTGCGGCCGCAGGTAAGCGAGCCAGCGGCGTTCGGCGCGGCGGAACAGCCACACGAGCGCGAAAGAGATGCACAGGTACAGCAGCGCGGCGATGCCGAACGCGTTGAACGACTGATAGGTCGCCGAGTTCACGTCGCGCGCGATCTTGAGAATGTCCGGCACCGTCGCCGTGAAGGCGACCGTGGTGGCATGCAGCATCAGGATCACTTCGTTGCTGTAGTAGGGCAGCGCGCGGCGCAGCGCCGAGGGCAGAATCACGCGCCGGTACAGCGTGAACGACGACATGCCGTAGGCGCGCGCCGCTTCGATCTCGCCGTACGGCGTCGCCTTGATCGCGCCCGCGAAAATCTCGGTGGTGTACGCGCAGGTGTTCAGCGTGAACGCGAGCAGCGTGCAATGCATGCCGTCGCGGAAAAACGCGTTGGTCAGCTCGTTGTTGCGGATGATGTCGAGACTGTAGAGACCGGTGTAGCAGAGCAGCAACTGCACATAGAGCGGTGTGCCTCGGAAGATGTACGTATACAGCCACACCATGCCGGAGAGCCATTTCTTCTTCGACACGCGCGCGACCGCGAGCGGCACCGACAGGCAGAAGCCGAGGCCGATCGACACCACCAGCAGCCACAACGTGATCGCGACGCCGGTGAAGCGATAGCCGTCGGTGAACAGATAGTTGCGCCAGTATTCCTGAATGATCTCGATCATAGATCCGCCTTTCGCACGCCGGTCGAGTAACGCTTTTCGAGGTACATCAGCACGAAGTTCGACACGGTGGTGATGACGAGATAGATCGCCCCGGCGAGCAGGGTGAAGAAGAAGAACCGCAGCGTGCCCTTGCCGGCGTCCTGCGAGGCCTTGACGACGTCGGCGAGACCGATGATCGACACGAGCGCGGTCGCCTTCACCATGACCTGCCAGTTGTTGCCGATGCCGGGCAGCGCGAAGCGCATCATCTGCGGGAACATCACGCGCGAGAACACCTGCCAGTTCGTCATGCCGTAGGCCGCGCCCGCTTCGAGCTGGCCGCGCGGCACGGCGAGGAACGCGCCGCGGAACGTCTCGGTGAAGTACGCGCCGTAGATGAAGCCGAGCACCGCGACGCCGGCCACGAACGGATCGATGTCGATCTCGTCCCAGCCGAGCGCGTCGGTGAGGTTGTTCAGCCAGATCTGGATGCTGTAGAACAGCAGCAGCATCAGCACGAGATCGGGCACGCCGCGCACGAGCGTCGTGTAGACGGTGCCGATGCCGTTGGAGAGGCGGTTTTTCGACAGTTTCGCCGCCGCGCCGAGCAGGCCCAGCACGAAGGCGAGCACGAGCGACAACACCGCCAGTTTGACGGTCTGCCAGGTGCCGCTGAGAAGCAGCGGGCCGTAGCCTTGAAGGAACATATGAAGTCCTTGACGACGCGCTTGTGACGCATCGCGAAAGACGCGGCCCGTGTTGCGCCGCGCGGGCCGCGAGCGTTCGGCTCGCCATGACGCGCGGCGCACAGCGTGCCGCTGTGCAAATCATGCCGTGGGAGCGTTGGCGTTCCCGCGGCGCGCTTTTGGGACTTTCGTCTCGAATGGGTTTGAATCTACTGCCGGTTTCTGCCACTGCCGCCGTTGCTGGCGACCGGGCTCGCCTTCCTTGTTGCCGACTCTAGTACGAAGCCCCGCTCACGCCCATGCGGGCGAGTCCCGAGTCTCGCGGATACTGCCTGCCGGTTCGTCTCGCGCGGTGTCGAGTGTTGTTTGCGCCGAGGTGTCCTGAAGGGCCCTGAGCGACGCATGGAACGTCCGAGCGCCTCGAAAAGGGCGGTATTTTACCCGAACAGCGCCGGGGTGCCAGTCCGGGACGTCCGTGGACCGGCACGAGCGGCGGCGGGCGTTGTGCGTGCGCGACGTTACGGCGGGTTTTGCCGCCGGCAGCGATTGCTCGCACCGGTGGAACGGTCCAGTGCATGTGCGCCGATTGTTTGGCGATCGCGTTGGCCCTACATTGTCTCCATCAACTTGTTTCTTTACCGGGAGATTTTCCATGATCGAGATTCGCCGTTCCGAAGAACGTGGCCATGCCAACCACGGCTGGCTCGACTCCTACCACAGCTTCTCGTTTGCCGATTACCGCGATCCGCGGCACGTGCATTTCGGCCCGCTGCGCGTCATCAACGAAGACCGCATCGAGGGCGGCCAGGGCTTTGGCGCGCACGGCCACCGCGACATGGAAATCGTCACGTACGTGCTCGAGGGCGCGCTGGCCCATCGCGACAGCATGGGCAACGGCTCGACGATCCGTCACGGCGACGTGCAGCGCATGAGCGCGGGCACCGGCGTGCAGCACAGCGAGTTCAACGCCTCGCGCGACGAGCAGGTGCATCTGCTGCAGATCTGGGTGCTGCCGAGCCGCGCGGGCGACCAGCCCGGCTACGAGGAAAAGCGTTTCGATGCCGACAGCAAGCGCGGCCGCCTGCGCGTGATCGCATCGCCCGACGGCCACGACGGCTCGGTGACGATCCACGCGGACGCCTCGATCTACGCGGGTCTTCTCGACGGCGCCGAGACCGCGCAGTTTGCGCTGCCGAAGGGGCGTCTCGCCTACGTGCACGTCGCGCGTGGTGCGGTGACGGTGAACGGTACGCTGCTCAAGGCGGGTGACGCCGCGAAGCTCAGCGACACCGACACGGTCACGCTCGAAAACGGCGAGGACGCGGAAGTGCTGCTGTTCGATCTGGGCCAGCTGAACGGCTGATTGCTGCCGCGCCCGCTTCGATGGTGAGGCTTTGGCGCGGCTTTAACCGCCACCAAAGAACAACGCCACGGAAGATTGCTTCCGTGGCGTTGTTTCATGCGCGAGGCGGCCTTTCGGCTGGCCCCGCGCTACCTAGCGTGACGCTTACTGACTGGCGGCCGGCGCCGACGCCGCGCCCTTCTGAGCCTTGTGATGCTGCCAGCGCTCGTGCATCTTCTCGCGGCGTTCTTCCATCCGCGCGAAGCGCTTCTTCAGCGCGGTGCTGACGGTGGTCTTCTGCTGGTCGTTCAGCGCGTTATAGAACTTGAGCCAGGTGTCGCTGGTTTGCTGGCGCAGTTGTGCGTCCTTCTGCTCGATCTGCTGGTGCGTCGCGGCCATCGCGTTCAGGTCGAGGATGGGCTGCTGCTGCGCCGCCTTGAACTGTTCGCGAGCCTGCTGGTGGTTCGCGCGCATCGCTTCGTGATTCTGCTTCATCGTATCGAGCGCGCTTTGCCACAGCTTTTCCTGATCCGCGTTCAGCTTCAGCTGGTCGTGGAGCTGGGTCAGTTCCTTCATGAAGTGGCCGTGCCAGCCGCCGGGGCCGCCGTGCGCGTGCTCCGCGGGCTGGGCGGCATAAGCGGCGCCCGCGCCGAGGGCGAGAGCGGTGGCGGCAACAGCGAGAACGCGCGACATCTTTTTGGTGGACATATAAGGCTCCTTGTAATGGAATAGCCGACGATGCAGCCGGTCATGAGGACTCGCCTGCATTCGGTAAGGCACAGCGTAGAGAACTGTGCCGGGCACTGTGTTACGTGCTCCGGTGCGGCTATTACCAGGCATTACGCGAGGCTTTCACCGTAACACCCGGTAACCCTTGACGCTGTTTGGAAAACGAAATCCCTTTCTGCTGCGCGTTAAACTTCATTCCATGGCTACTCAAATCCTGGTCGTCGACGACGACGTCGAATTGCGCGATCTTCTGCGCGACTATCTCGCCCGTCAGGGTATCGAAGTCTCGGTGCTGCACGATGCGGGCTCGCTCGAGCGCCGCCTCGAACGCGAGCGTCCCGACCTCATCGTGCTGGACCTCATGATGCCGGGCGTAGACGGGCTCACCGCGCTGCGCAAGCTGCGCGCCTCGGGCGACGATATCCCCGTCATCATGCTGACCGCGCGCGCGGACGACGTCGACCGCATCGTCGGTCTCGAACTCGGCGCGGACGACTATCTCGGCAAGCCGTTCAATCCGCGCGAACTGCTCGCGCGCGTGCAGGCGGTGCTGCGGCGCCGCCGCACGCTGCCGTCGGCGGCCGCGCCCGAGCAGCGCGAGCCGTTCAGCTTCGGCCGCTTCACGCTCGACTTCCAGTCGCGCACGCTGCATCACGAAGACAAGCCGCTCACGTTGTCGGGCAGCGAGTTCGCGCTGCTGAAGATTTTCGTCAATCATCCCATGCGCACGCTCACGCGCGAGCGCTTGCTGGAATTGCTGCATGGTCCCGAGTACGACGGCACCGACCGCGGTATCGACGTGCAGGTGTGGCGCCTGCGCCGCATTCTCGAAACCGATCCGTCCACGCCGCGCTTCATCCAGACGGTGCGTGGCCGCGGTTACGTGTTCGTGCCGGACGGCGAGCAGCATGCGTCGGCCCATTGATTCGCTGTTCGGGAGACTGGCACTGCTGGTTGTCGGCGTGCTGCTGCTGTCGCATTTTGCGTGGTACGCGCTGATACGGCTCGAACGCTCGCAGTTCCAGACGCGCTACGCGGTCGAGGAAGCGATCTTCCTCGTCGACGCGGTGCGTCAGCATGTCGCCCGTACACCGGATCAACCGTTGCCGTCGCGCGTGAAGCTCGTCGATCCGGCGAGCCCCGACGTGCCGCCGGCAAATTCCACCATGCCGGCGCCGCTCTCGCGTTTCGTCGAAGACGTGCGCGACCGCATGCCGGACGGCACCCAGGTGCGCGTGGGTCCGCAGGGCCATCCGCCCACGCTGTGGGTGCGCGAGGCGAACGATAGCAGCTGGATCGTCGTGCCCGTGCAGCCGCTGCGCATGCCGCACTCGCTCGACCGCACGGTGCTGTGGCTCGTCATGATTTTCTCGTTCGCGGTGATGGCCGCGGTGTTCGCCGCGTGGGCCTTGCAGCAGCCGCTGCGCTCGCTCGCGCAGGCGGTCACGCGCTTCGGCCGCGGCTTGCCGGTGTCGCCGGTGCCCGAGCGCGGCCCGCGCGAATTGCGGCAGCTCACGCACGGCTTCAATCAGATGGTGCAGGAAGTCGCGCGCACCGAGAACGATCGCGCGGTGATGCTGGCCGGTGTCGCGCACGATCTGAAAACGCCGCTTGCGCGCCTGCGGCTGCGTGCCGAGATGATGGACGACGCGAAGACGCGCGACGGCGTGGTGCGCGACGTCGATTCGATGACGCATATCGTCGAGCAGTTTCTCGTGTTCGCGCACGACGGCGCGGATCGCAGCGAACCCGTCGAAGTGGATGCGCAATGCGAGCGGGTCGTGCGCAGCTATCGGGCGGTGGCCTCTGGCGCGCCGACCGTGGAGACGGAACTCGCCGCGGGGCCGTCATTCCTGCTGCCGGCCGCCACGCTCGACCGGATTCTCTCTAACCTGCTCGATAACGCGCATGCCTATGGCGCGCCGCCGGTGATCGTGGCGACCGCGCGCACGGCGCAGGGCTTCATGCTATCGGTGAGCGACAGCGGCAAGGGCATTGCCGCGCAAGACATCATCAACGCGAGCCGGCCGTTCGTGCGGCTCGATCCGGCGCGCGGCGGCAACGGCCATAGCGGGCTCGGTCTCGCGATTGTCGAGCGGCTCGTGCGGCGCGCGGGCGGCGAATGGGAAATCGGCAATCACGATGGCCGTGGCTTGCGCGTGCTGATGAGCTTCTCGTTCGAGATGCTGCCGAAGGTGGCGGCAACTTCGGAGCATGCCTGGTAAATGCCACGATAAATGGCTGGGGAAGGCGAGGCACGGTGGGGGCGATGTTCGCGGCACGCGGCCTTGCGGCCACGTGACTCGCGCCTGATTGCACCCCCGGCGTCTTAATCCGAGAACAGCGTATTGAGCGCGTTGGCCGTTTCGCTGTCCACCGTATTCCACGTGACCGATTCCGCCTCGAAGATGTAGTGCGTCGTGTATTTGCCGAGGCGCGCCAGTATTTCCTCCTGAATCAGTTCCGGCGCGACCGCCAGTTTCAGATACCACGCGGTCGACGACAGGCGCGTCTGAAACGCACCGTATTCGGCCAGCAGGTGGTCGAATGCATCAGCATCCTGATCGCGACAGACGATGACCAGATTTCCCTTCATGCGAATCTCCCGTTAGAGCAGTAGCGACAATTCCAAGATCAGGATCGATGATACCTGCTTCGCTGCGAGAGGCTCGGAGATGGCGTCGACGGATGCGCCTGCTTACCAGGCGTTGACCGCCGTGCGCGTGGGCGGCGCGGTATCGTCGGGCGGCAGCGCCTCGGTGCGGTCGCGGCCGCCGGTCTTGGCCGCGTAGAGCGCGGTGTCGGCACGGCTCATGAGGCGCTCGGGCAGATCGTCCGGCGACAATTCCGTGATGCCGATGCTCACGCTCAGGCTGACCGAGGGCGGCAGCTTCGGCGACGGCGCGGCCTTCAGCGCGAGGCGCAGACGCTCGACCACTTCGCGGCCGCCGGCGAGACCGGTGGCCGGCAGCAGCAGGCCGAACTCCTCGCCGCCGAGCCGGCCGATGGCGTCCGAGCCGCGCAGCTCGGTGCGGCAGGTATCGACGAAATGTTCGAGCGCGCGGTCGCCGGCCGCGTGGCCGAAGCGGTCGTTGATCTGCTTGAAGTGGTCGAGATCGGCGATCGCCATGCACAGCGGCTCGCGGCCCGCCTGCGCGCGGTCGATCTCGCGGCGCAGCAGGTCGAGGAAGTAGCGCCGCGACAACGCGCCTGTCAGCGCATCGTGACGCGCCTCGGCCGACAGCAGCGTATTGGCCGATTGCAGCTGCTTCGCGAGATCGCGCGTCGCACGATGGTGGCGCCGCTCGCGCACGTAGGACACGGTAATCACCCACGCGAGCGCGACGGTGCCGGCCAGCGTCAGAAACACCAGCAGATGATCGCGCTTGTGATTGCGCAGCAACTCGGGCCACGCCGCGAGCGGATCGACCAGATGCGCGGACAGCCCCGAATTCAGGCCGCTGCGGTTCTGATACAGCGCCGGCGCCGGCTGTTCGCTCATGCCGAAGAACTGCGCGGCCGCGGCCGCCGGGACCCACGGCGCCTGCTCGCGCAACTGCGTGTCGACGCGGATGCGCATCTCGGGAAACGTCTCGCGCCGATAGATGATGCGCCGCTCGGCGGGGCTCATCTGCGTGATGCGCGAGCTCGGTATCGCGCGGCCTTCGAGCGCGCTGTCGTGCGCCATGATGATGACGCCGTTGTCGTCGGTGACGAAGGTGCCCGCGTGCGCTACCCAGTGACGCAGCCGCGCGATGCCGACCTTCGCGACCACCACGCCGACCAGCAAGCCGTCCGAGTAGACCGGCGCGGCGATGAAGATGCCCGGCTCGCCGCTCGCGCGGCCCACGCCGTAGGCTTCCGAAAACGCGCCGAGCAGCGCGTTGGTCATATAGCTGCGTGTGCGCATGTCCACGCCGACGAGCGACGGCTGGATGCCGGCCGGATTCGAGATCGTGGCGCTCGACGCCACGCAGATGCCGTTCGTGTTGACGATCCAGATCTGGTCGAGCCCGGAGAAGCCCTGCGCGTCATGCAGGAACTGGCTGACCGCCGCCATCTGCGGATTGCCGAGCAGCGCGGCGCGCAGGGCGGGTTCCGCCATCCCCGCGTTCACGGCATAATTCTGCGATTGCACGAGGGCGCGCTGGACTACGTCCATTTCGGCCATGGTCGCGGGGATGGCGCGGGACATCGCGAGGTCGCTGGCAATCACCTCGGCCATGTTGTCGACGATCGACGTGGACATTTGCCGCTGGCTGTGCAGAGCCGCATCCAGTTCCTGCTGTACCATCCGGTCCGCGACCATGCCAGCCACGAACCAGCAAACCAGTACGATCAGCGCGAAGCTGACCGGTCCGGCTATCTGGCGCAAGGTTGTCCTGTTCATCGACCCTCTGATCCGTCTGTCTGTGACATGCAACTTGCTCATTCGCGGCAACGCGCGGGTGCGGTCTGCGGCCCTTGCGTCGGCACCTGGCCGGGGCTGCTCGCCCGCCTTGCGGCCGATGCCCTGGTGGGTCCTATGGTCGATGTGTTTGCCGCTGGTCTGCCGCCGTGTTTGAAACGGCTGACGATTCAAACACGGCGCGAACACGGCGGCCCGGCAAGAATCGTTTGAAAACAGGTGCGTCGTTTCCTGATTCTAACCGTCATGAGGCCCGGCGCCATCCTTATTGCAGGGATGCGCACTGCATGGATCGGGCCGGTCAGGTTCATAACGGCAGGCGCCTCGTTTTCTTGATGGCTGCATCGGTCTCGCAGGCGGATTCGTCAGGATTCCCGATACGCTGCGATTACCGTGTATGTCGTTTGCGCGCCACGTCTTGCGATACGGTGCGCGCGCGGATCTGCCATCGCGCAGCGCGGCGAGGTACAGTGCGGCGCGCTGCCGATATGGCGCAAACAGGGGCGGTTGTAAGGCCCCGGTAACCCTGTCTCGCAATTTGCGGGGAAAGGTTGTATCTGAAACATAGGATGGTGTAGTGTCGTGCCGTCCAAAATGAGGAAAGCCCGCCGGCCTTCGGGCGGCGTCCGCGGCGACAGGTATCCGTGTGATGGTTGTGCTCGCGGGCGGCTCGTTCGCGAACATGTCCGTTGCCGGACCACGTGTCTTCAACGCTAACGATTTACCACGCACGCGCGTTTTGCCATGCCCGATTTCCACTTTCCGGACCGATCTGTTGACCGCCGCGTTCAAGTCGCGACCTCCTTCGAGCGATCGCATGCCTGTTTCGAAAGAGGGGGCATCTAATGGATTTCAGCTTTGACCTCAAACGCACCGCCAATGCGTCGGCATGGCGCGTGCTGCCCAACCGCTGGGACTTCGTCGCGTTTCCGCTGATCATCTGTCTGATCGCGATGGCGTCGATCGGCTTTCACGAGACGCTCGCGCCGATGTCGACGCTGAAGACCCAGGCGATCTCGCTCGATCCGTCGAACCTGCCCGAGTACGCGATGCGCACCACGCTGCGCATGCTCGCGGCGATGGTGGCCTCGCTGATCTTCACGCTCATTTACGGCACGCTGGCCGCCAAGAGCCGCCGCGCCGGCCTCGTGCTCGTGCCGATTCTCGACATCCTGCAGTCGGTGCCGGTGCTCGGCTACATTTCGTTTACGGTCACGTTCTTTCTCGCGCTGTTTCCGGGCCGCGTGCTCGGCGCCGAGTTGGCCGCGATCTTCGCGATCTTCACGAGCCAGGCGTGGAACATGACGTTCAGCTTCTATCAGTCGCTGCGCACGGTGCCGCGCGATCTCGACGAAGTTTCGCGCGGCTTTCATCTGACTTCGTGGCAGCGTTTCTGGAAGCTCGAAGTGCCGTTCTCGATGCCGGGCCTCATCTGGAACATGATGATGTCGATGTCGGGCGGCTGGTTCTTCGTGGTCGCTTCCGAAGCGATTACGGTCGGCAACAACACGATTACGCTGCCGGGCATCGGCGCCTATCTGGCGCAGGCGATCAGCGACAAGAACCTGCACGCGATCGGCTGGGTGATTCTCGCGATGACGGTCGTGATCCTCGCGTACGACCAGTTCCTGTTCCGTCCGCTCGTCGCGTGGGCCGACAAGTTCCGCATGGAAAACACCAGCTCGGGCGACGCGCCCGAATCGTGGCTGCTCGACCTGATTCGCCGCACGCACCTGATTCACCGGCTGCTCGTGCCGCTCGGCTGGCTGTTCGCGCACGCCGCGCGCATGCGTTTCCAGCTGCCGGCGTTCAGCGCGCCGCGCTTTCATATTCCGCAGAGCGAGAAGAACTCGAAGGTCGGCGACATCGTGTGGGCGGCGCTGGTGCTGATCGCCACCGCCTACGTGGTGTATCGCGTGTTTCTCTACGTGCGCACCGGCGTCACGCTCGACGAGATCGGCCATGTGCTCGTGCTCGGGCTCATCACGCTGCTGCGCGTCGTGGTGCTGATCGCGATCGCCTCGGTCATCTGGGTGCCGATCGGCGTGCTGATCGGCCTGCGCCCGGCGCTCGCGGAAAAGATCCAGCCGCTCGCGCAGTTTCTCGCCGCGTTTCCGGCGAACCTGCTGTTCCCGGTGTTCGTGATCGTGATCGTGCGTTTCCATCTGAACCCGGATATCTGGCTCTCGCCGCTGATCGTGCTCGGCACGCAGTGGTATATCCTGTTCAACGTGATCGCCGGCGCGAGCTCGTACCCGAACGACTATCGCGAGGCGGCCAAGAATTTCCATATCCGCGGCTGGCAGTGGTGGCGTCAGGCGATGCTGCCGGGCATTTTCCCGTACTACGTGACGGGCGCGATCACCGCGTCGGGCGGCGCGTGGAACGCGAGCATCGTGGCCGAGTTCGTGCAGTGGGGCGATACGAAGGTCGCGGCGCACGGGCTCGGCGCGTATATCGCGCAGACCACCGCGGCGGGCGATTATCCGAAGATCATCGTGGGCATCGCCGTGATGTCGCTGTTCGTCACGTTGTTCAACCGTCTGCTGTGGCGTCCGATGTACGCGTACGCCGAAGGCAAGCTGCGGCTCGATTGAGCGTCCCCGAACCTGTCGCTGCGCGCCGGGCCCTCGTGGGCGGCCAGCCAGACCCGAGGGGCGGCGCGGCGTTTTGATAAGAGAAATGAAGGCATAACGCGATGCAAAATCCTAAAGCTGCTATGACCGCCGCGCCGATCCAGACACCGCCGAAGCCCCCGCGTCTCGGCGACGAAATCCTGCGCGTCAAGGACGTGTGCCGCGGTTTCAACAAGACGCAGGGCGAGCTGCTCGTGCTCGACGATGCGAATCTGTCGCTGTGCGAAGGCGAGATCGTCGGGCTGCTGGGCCGCTCGGGCTCGGGCAAGTCGACGCTCCTGCGCATCATCGCCGGCCTGATCGAGCCGACCGGCGGCGAAGTCACCTATATGGGCAAGCCGCTCCAAGGCCCGGCGAAGGGTGTCGCGATGGTGTTCCAGACCTTCGCGCTGTTCCCGTGGCTGACCGTGCTGCAGAACGTGGAGGCGGGTCTCGAGGCGCAGGGCGTGGCCGCCAGCGAGCGCCGCACGCGCGCGCTCGCGGCGATCGACCTGATCGGTCTCGACGGCTTCGAGAACGCGTATCCGCGCGAGCTGTCGGGCGGCATGCGCCAGCGCGTCGGCTTCGCGCGGGCGCTGGTGGTCGATCCGACGCTGCTGCTGATGGACGAGCCGTTCTCCGCGCTCGACGTGCTGACCGCCGAAACGCTGCGTACCGACCTGCTCGATCTGTGGACGCAGGGCCGCATGCCGATCAAGGCGGTGCTGATCGTCACGCACAACATCGAGGAAGCGGTGTTCATGTGCGACCGCATTCTCGTGCTGTCGTCGAACCCGGGCCGCGTGATCGCCGAGATCAAGGTGCCGTTCAAGCATCCGCGCAACCGTCTGGACCCGGCGTTCCGCAAGCTGGTCGACGACATCTACGCGAAGATGACCGCGCGCCAGACCGACGAGCAGACCAAGAAGGGGCTCGAACTGCATAGCTGGCTGCCGCATGTGTCGACCAACCTGATGGCCGGTCTGATCGAAACGCTGGCCGCCGCGCCGTACCACGGCCGCGCGGACATGCCGGAAATCGCGCGCTCGCTGCATCTCGAGGTCGACGATCTGTTTCCGATCGCCGAAGTGCTGCAACACCTCGGTTTCGCCGACGTGCGCGAAGGCGATATTTTCCTCACGCCGCCCGCGCGCGTGTTCTCCGAGTTCGGCACGCAGGAACGGAAGATGATGTTCGCCGAGCATCTGCTGCGGCACGTGCCGCTCGCCGCGCGAATCAAGAAGGTGTTGAACGAGCGGCCGGGGCATCGCGCGCCGCGCGTGCGCTTCGAGCAGGAGCTGGAAGACTTTCTGTCGGATAGCGCCGCCGAGGAAACGCTCGATGCGGTCATCAACTGGGGCCGTTACGGCGAGATTTTCTCGTACAACGACCAGACCGAAATTTTCAGCCTGGAAGACGTGGAGTCGTAAAGCGCGGAATTTTGTGCGCGCGATTCGGCCGGCAGATTTGGCTTGCAGGTTCAGCCGGCAGGAAGCGATTCGAACGATAGGCTCGCTTGACCAAGCGGCGGGGCGGATTGAATCGACTGCGCCGCTCTTTGCCACCAACCAGATGGTCGGCCTGACGGAAACGGCCCGCCCGGCATAGCCGGGCGGGCCGTTTCTGCTTATTGCAGCGTGCCCCAGCGTGCGACCGCCGGCTCGGCCGAGGCCCACTTCCAGCCCTTGTCCTGATGGCAGGCGCTCGCCGTGAACCACATTTCCGGCGCGTTCGGACCGTCGCCGTCCTGCACCGAGAATACGAACTCCTTGCAGAGCGCGAGCGCCGAACTGAAGGCGCGCGTCACGCGCACCTCACCGTGGCCGTTCTCGATCGGCAGCGTATGCTTGACCGACCACGGCCGCGTTTCGCCGACCGGCATCGCGCCCGCCAGCGCCGCGATCAGGTCCTGCTGGTCCTGGTGCATGTTGCGCATATAACGGGCGACGACTTCATCGGTCGCGGCCTGCACGGCGACGCCGACGCCGAGCGCAACGGCCGGATTGCTCGTGACGATCCCCGACGCGACACCCGCCGCGGCACCGCTTGCCGCGCCGATCGAGCCGCAGCCGCTCGAGAGCAGGCTCGCGGCCACGCACAGCACGCCGGCCGCGATGTGGCGCAGGCGGTTGCCGGCCAGCGTCAGCGTGCCTGGGGGCGTGGCGGTGCCGGTAGCGCGAGGGGCTGGATCAGACGTGGCTTCGAGCGAAGCATGACGACGTACCTGACGCACGGGATGCGCGGCCCGAAACGGCAACCGGAGCCGGAGCGCAAACCAGGCTGGCCGGCGCCTCGCAGCCTTGAGCGAAAGCCTCGTCATTGCAGCGAGCCCCAGCGCTCGGTAGCCGGTTCGGCCGAGGCCCAGCGCCAGTTGCTGCCGTCACGGCAGATCGACGCGATATAAAACGCACTGCTCGCGGGCACATTCTGGGTCGCGTTCTGATCGACGGAGAAGACGATTTCCTTGCAGTCGAGCGGACCGGTGCTGATCAGGCGGCTGACTGTCACGCGGCCGTGTTCGTCGTCTTCGATCGGGAAGGAGTGCGTGATGCTCCAGGGGGCCACCGCGCCGACGTCGAGCGGTCCTGCCGCGGTTGCGATGCTGTTCTGGGTGTTTCTGTGGACCACGCGCTCCGAGTACTGCACTCCGGCACGCGCCGCGGCCACCGCGCCGAGACCGATGCCGGTCGCGACCGCCGCATTGCTGGTGACCTTCGCCGCGACCGCTGCACCCCCGATACCGGCGCCCGCCACCGCGCCTTCCGAGTACAGCGAGCTGCAACCACTCAATGTCGATGAGACCGCCAGCGCGAGCGCGACAAGCGCTGTTGCGTGAGGGCGCTTGCGCGCGGCAGCGGATTTCGCGTTGCCGGCCCACACCATGTTCTTTTGCATTTCTTTTGTCCCTGCTCGTACAGGTGTCGTCGCTCACGCGCCAGGCAGCATGTGAACGAGCGGCACGTCGTTCCTGTCGTTCCCGTCGTCCCAATACGCAGCGGAATTGTGCAGGATGATATTTGTAATGGGCAGTGGGAAAATGCAAGAAATTGCAAAACATCGTGCATGGCACGGCGTTTTCTGTTTTTTCTTCGGGGTTTGCCGGCGAATTGTATTGGCGTATTGGCGTTTGGGCGGATTCGCTCATCGGCGCGCGAGGCGGCTCGCACCATGCGGCGAAGCTATACGCGCGAACTTCGGCATCCCGGTGCGAATGGGCATCGTGCCCGGCAACGAATCGCGGCGCGAACAGCGGATTTACCACCGGCACATGTATTCGATGCCCGCCATCAATGCCCGTTATCGACGCACCGCCTCGCTACTGCTCGGCCTCCTCTTCGCCGTTCTCGTCGCCGTATGCGCTCAGGCGGTTGTACAGCGTTTTCAGGCTCACGCCGAGCGCTTTCGCCGCGCGCCGCTTGTCGCCGCCGCAATACTTGAGCGTGCCGAGAATGATCTGCTTTTGCGCATCGGCGAGCGGCGTGCCGATCCACACGCTCATCGCATCGCCCTGCGTGACCGCTTTCTTGACCCGCGATGCGAGATGCGGATGCGGCAGCTCGACCGTCTTCTCCGCGAGAATGAACGCGCGATACACGGCGTTCTTCAGTTCGCGCACATTGCCCGGCCACGACCAGGCGCGCAGCGTTTCGATCGAACGCTTGCTGAAGCTCTTGCCGGTGCTTTCCTGTTGATTCAGCTGCGCGAGGAAATACTGCGCGAGCAGTTCGCGGTCGTTTTCGCGCTCGCGCAGCGGCGGCGCGCGCAGCGGAAAAACCGCGAGCCGGTACATGAGGTCTTCGCGCAAGCCGTTTTCCTTCACGGCCACGGCGGGATCGCGATTGGTCGCGGCGATCACGCGCACGTTGCCGCTAATCAGCTCGTTGCCGCCGACGCGATAGAACGTGCCCGTCTCGAGCGCGCGCAGCAGTTTGACCTGGCGCACCGGCGCCATTTCGGTGATCTCGTCGAGAAACAGGGTGCCGCCGTTCGCGTGTTCGAAGTAGCCGATGCGGCCCTGGACCGCGCCGGTGAAGCTGCCTTTCTCGTGGCCGAACAGTTCGGCTTCGATCAGTTCATCGGGAATCGCGCCGCAGTTCACGGCGACGAACGCGGCCTCCTTGCGGCTGCTGCGCTCGTGGATCGTGCGGGCGATCAGCTCCTTGCCGGTGCCCGATTCGCCGATGATCAGCGCGGTCGCGTCGGTATCGGCGACGCGCTCTATCTGCTCGTAGAGATCGAGCATCACCGGCGACGAGCCGTATAGCAGCCCGTACGATTTCAGTCCCGCGACGCCGTCCGCGACGCGCTGCTTCGCTTGTGACGAAGCATGGCCGCCGGCGGAGACGGTGGGCGAGTCCAGATCGATTGACGCCATAAAGAAGGGGAGTCCTGTGCAAATGAAGTTCGTCTTGCGGCGCGCAGGCCTTGAGATGCGAGAGACCGTACAGCCACTATCCCACAAAAGTCGATTTAACCACTTCGGTACGGTTTCCGGCAATCGACGCGGCCGCGCGAGAAATATTGCCGCGCACAATCGGTCGAAACTGCCCGAATGCCGCATTTGAGCGCGATTAAAGCGGCAAATTTGCCGGGCATACGCTTTGCGCCATGGATTGGTTCATCGACTCGCGGGAGCTTCGTGTGGCTTGAGTGGCACGCAGAAGAGGGAACGAAGCGCGTGAACGGTGCCATCGCCGGGTTCCGCGATCGGCGCGCGCGTGCCGCGATCGGCGTCACCAAACTCATACGAATGACGAACCGGACGAGACCAAACAAGGAGTGAACGATGACCGACACGACGCAACAACTTGCACTCGGCAGCCAGAAGATCGTCGAGGATTTACGGGTGCTGCTGAGAGACTCGGAAGAAATGCTGCGGCTTGCCGGCAACGTGCCGGGCGAGGGCGTCGACGCGTTGCGCGAGCGGCTCGGCACGCATGTCGAGCCGCTGCAGTCGGCGCTCGGCGATGCGCAGCGCAACGTGCATCGGCGCTATCGCGGGGCGGCCGTCCGCACCGAACGCTATGTGCGCCACCACCCACGGCGTGCGATCGCGCTCGCGGCGGGCAGCGGTTTCCTGCTCGGCGCGCTGGTTGCGCGTTAGCCGTGGCGTGAAGGCGCATCGGCTCGCGGCATCCGCATGCCCGGCACTCTTCCCACTACGACCAAGGAGTTCACCATGGCACGACCCACGATTGGCATCTTCGGCGCACTGATGGCGCTGGGCGGTTTCCTCGCGATTCGCTATGTGCAGAACCGACGCGCGGGCCAGTTTGCCGCCGCTCGCGACCTGAGCCGCTGGGAAAACGAGGGCGGCGCGGTGGCAACGCCGCGCACCCTGGTGAGCGAGGCGGCGGTGACGTCGGGCGCGCACGGTACGAATGGCACGAACGGTTCGGGTCAGGCGCACGGCGAAGGCGGCGCATGGCCGTTTCCGCGCGGCTGAGTTGCGATCGGACCCAGGATCGGACCCGCGATCGAGCCGCACGCGCCTGCCGCGTGCCGCCTGAGCGGGATTGCTGGGCGGCGTCCCGACGGCGTTATTAAACGAATCCTATAAAGCCGTATAATGGGCAAATAGGCAACAATAAAGCGCCAATTCCGCAGGTTTTTCGCGATATTGTTGCGCTTTTATTCGCAGTGGTCGGCCGGACGTGAATTCGGTGTGACTCCAGCGCGGTTCCGGGTCACGCAGCCGGCCTGCCTGGCGGCATGCGATCCGCATGTTTCGCTCCTTTCTTGACCCACGCTTGCAGGCTTTCGAGACGCGATGCCACATGTACTGATTGTCGATGACGACGCAGCTACCCGCGAGGCGCTTTCCGCAATCATGGGGGGAGACGGCCTGACCACCGCCACCGCGGGCGATTTGCGCGAAGCGCGTATTCAACTGGTCCGGCAGATGCCGGACGTCGTATTCACCGACCTGAAGCTGCCTGACGGCAGCGGGGTCGATCTGTTCGAAGACCTCGATCCGCGCTCCGGCGTCGAAGTGATCGTGATTACCGGTCACGCGACCGTGGAGTCGGCGGTCAGCGCGCTCAAGATGGGCGCCGCCGACTACCTCGTGAAGCCGATCAACATGCAGCGCGTGAAGGCGATCCTCTCGCGCCTGCCGCGCGCCGGCGACCTCAAGGCGGAGATCGGCACGCTGCGCGGCGAGTTGCGCCGCATGGGCCGCTTCGGTCTGATGCTCGGCAATTCGCCGGCGATGCAGGAGGTCTACGACCAGATCAGCCGAGTCGCGCCGACGGCGGCCTCGGTCATGCTGGTCGGCGAATCGGGCACCGGCAAGGAGGTCGCCGCGCAGACGCTGCACGAGTTGAGCCTGCGTCGCAAGCATGCGTTTCTCGCGGTCAATTGCGGCGCGATTTCTCCGAACCTGATCGAGTCGGAAATGTTCGGCCACGAGCGCGGCTCGTTCACGGGTGCGGACCGCCAGCACAAGGGTTATTTCGAGCGTGCGAACGGCGGCACGCTGTTCCTCGACGAAATCACCGAGATGCCGATCGAGTTGCAGGTGAAGCTGCTGCGCGTGCTCGAAACCGGCATGTTCATGCGCGTCGGCACGACCCGGGAAATCGAAACCGATGTGCGCCTGATCGCGGCCACCAACCGTGATCCGGAGCAGGCGGTGCTCGAAGGCAAGCTGCGGCTCGATCTCTATCACCGCCTGAACGTATTTCCGATCAGCCTGCCGCCGCTGCGCGATCGCGGCAAGGATGTCGAACTGCTCGCGCAGGCGTTCCTCGACGAACTCAACGAGCGCCATGACACGAAGAAGCATTTTCCGGCCGCGGTCAAGGAGATGCTGCTGTCGTACCCATGGCCCGGCAACGTGCGCGAGCTGAAGAACTACGTGCAGCGCGCGCACATCATGTCGGGCGCCGATTCGGACAGCACCGCGACCGTGCCGTTGCAGATCACGCTGTCGAAGCCCGCAGCCGGCACCGCTATCACGATTCCGTTCGGCACGTCGCTCGCCGAAGCGGACCGTCAGCTGATCCTGGCGACGCTCGAACAATGCGGCGGCGTGAAAACGCGCGCCGCGGAAATTCTCGGCATCAGTCTGAAGACGCTGTACAACCGCCTCGTCGAATATGGCAACGATGCGCGTGAAGACGGCGACGCCGCCGACGAATCGCGCGCGCTGGGCGGCGCGAACGCCTGATTCGACGCGGCGATTGGCGTAGAACGCTGCGGGTTCGCGCCAGTCGCGTTGAGCGGCGCCGGTTCGCCCGGTGCTTCGCTTCGATAAGTCTGAATCAGCACGCTAACCCGGCACGCCAAACCTGACTCCCCAGACGACCGCGCGCGCATCGCAAAACGGCACAGCCTTTGCTGCGTTTCAACGAAACGCAAAACGAGGACACCGACATGCCGCGAGACGTTGCCGCTCCCGAGCCGCCGCTGCCGAAGCGCGCTCACCGGCCCGAGCCGGTCGAGCCGCCCACTGCGCCGCCCGATCCGGGCGAACCCGATACGCTTCCAACGCCGGGCCCCGACCCGATCGATCCCGACGAACCGTTTGCACCGCCGATCGGCGATCCGCCGCCGCAGCCGACGCAAGCGCCTCAGGCCAATGCACGTCCACTGCGGCCGATGCGCTTGCGCCGCCAGAAGCGCTGGCCGCATCGTCACGGCAATCCGCGCACCGGACCTCGCGCCGCGACAGGCTAAATCATGCAAAACGCCCCGTTCGCGGCGGCGAATTGATGTACTTGTTACAAAGCCGAGGCATTTTTTACCGGCAATTTGCCGTCACGCCCCCTAGACTGTATGAATGCCGCCACAGCGGCGAGCTTCCCCTGGAGGCATCGATCATGCGGCATCCCGCATTGCGACGTTCCGCGCGGCACTCGAAGCGCGGTCCCCGGCAGGGCGACGGCAACGCCGAGCCGGCCGTGTCGCCGGACCCGGCCGGGCAGAACCGGATCGCTCCGCATACGCCGCCGGACGGCGAACACAATCAGGGCGGGGTGCGTCAGGAAGGGCTCGAATACCAGCGCGACCTCGGCTCGGAGCAGGACGCCTGAGCCCCGGCGGCCACTTCGGGCAGGCACGAGGACCGGTAAACAAGGCTTCCTGTTTCATCATATAAGACAGAAAAAACTTCTTCGCGATGGTCTGTGGTCGCGCGTTTTTGCTCGTCCAACGCAGTTGAATATATTTTTATTTTCGAGATACCGCGGAAATCGGCACGCCACTTGCGTGCACCGTTTTGGCACATATCCGCATACAACGAAACAATGGAGTACCAATGAGCAGATTGATCGTGGTATCGAATCGTGTCGCACCGATCCAGGAGGCGCGGCCCGCGGCGGGCGGGCTGGCCATCGGCGTGCTCGACGCGTTGAAGGAGACCGGCGGCGTCTGGTTCGGCTGGAGCGGCGAAACGGTGGGCGAGCCGTCCGCCCCGGTGATCGAAAAACAGGGCAACGTGACCTACGCGACGGTGGGCCTCACCAAGCGCGACTACGATCAGTACTACCGTGGCTTCTCCAATACGACGCTGTGGCCGACCTTCCACTATCGCAACGATCTCTCGCGCTACGACCGCCAGGAGTACGCCGGCTATCAGCGCGTCAACGCGACGCTCGCGAAGCAGCTCAAGGAGCTGCTCGAACCGGGCGACATCATCTGGGTCCATGACTATCATCTGCTGCCGTTCGCGCGCTGCCTGCGCGAACTGGGCGTGCAGAACCCGATCGGCTTTTTCCTGCACATTCCGTTTCCGGTGCCCGAGGTGCTGCGCACGATTCCGCCGCACGACGAACTCGTCAAGGCGATGTGCAGCTATGACGTGATCGGCTTCCAGACCGAAGCCGACCGCCAGTCGTTCGTCGACTACATCGAGCGCGGCCAGCACGGCACATCGAGCGAAGACGGCATGGTCCACGCGTTCAATCGCTTCCTCAAGGTGGGCGCCTATCCGATCGGTATCTATCCCGATGCGATCGCCAGGGCCGCCGAGCAGTTCATCGACCGCAAGCCCGTGCGCAGCCTGCGCGACGGCATGCGCGGCCGCAAGCTGATCATGAGCGTCGACCGGCTTGATTACTCGAAGGGGCTCGTCGAGCGTTTCCAGGCATTCGAGCGGCTGTTGCTGAACGCGCCCGGCTGGCATGGCCGCGTCTCGCTCGTGCAGATCGCGCCGCCGACCCGCGCCGACGTGCAGACCTATCAGCGCATCCGGCAGACGCTGGAGGGCGAGGCGGGGCGCATCAACGGCCGTTTCGCGCAGCTCGACTGGACGCCGATCCAGTATCTGAACCGCAAATACGAGCGCAATCTGCTGATGGCGCTGTTCCGCCAGTCGCAGGTCGGCTACGTGACGCCGCTGCGCGACGGCATGAATCTCGTCGCGAAGGAGTACGTGGCTTCGCAGGACCCGGCCGATCCGGGCGTGCTCGTGCTGTCGCAGTTCGCGGGCGCGGCCGAGCAGTTGCCGGGCGCGCTCGTCGTCAATCCGTTCGATCTCTCGCAGATGGCCGAAGCGCTCGAACGTGCGCTCTCGATGCCGCTCGCCGAGCGCCAGGCGCGTCACGCGGACATGATGAAGCCGATGCGCGAGAACAACCTGTCGGTGTGGCGCGATACGTTCCTCGACGATCTGCGCAACGTCGCGACCGCGTCTTCGGTGAGGGCCAAAGCGGTAAAGCTCGCTGACGTGACGGCATCGTCGTCGTAAGCGCAGGGGCGTCGTCCGCGCTGGTGGCCGCGGATGGCGCCCATGCCGATCACGTCTGATTCGCGGTAGCGCGCCAGGAGACCTGGAGCAATACGTGGAGCAATGAAGGAAGGGCGCGCATCGCGTCGTGCGATGCGCGCCCTTCGTTTGCGTGGGCCTATGGGCCGCGTGTGTTTCTACGCGTGTTCATGCGCTTGCGTGCACGCGCATGAACACGCGTATAGGCACGCAAGCACGACCGCGGGAACGTGAGTACGCGACTAGGCGACCACACGACCACACGCGCAGCAACCTCAATCCGGCTGCGTCACCTTCTGCATGATCCGCATCGTGCTCACGAGCGCGGCTACTGCCGAAAAACCCGCGGCGACATACAGCGCAACGATCGGCCCGTTCTGCGGCGCGACGCCGAAGATCAGCGCGACCAGGGCCGCGCCCAGCGTCTGTCCGGTCAGGCGCGCGGTGCCGAGCATGCCGCTCGCGCCGCCGCTGCGCTCGCGCGGCGCCGAAGACAGCATCGTGCGATTGTTCGGCGACTGGAAGATGCCGAAGCCCGCGCCGCACAGCGCCATGCGCCAGGCGATCTGCAGCGCGTCCGGATGCGGGCCGAGCGTGGCGAGCAGCAGCAGCCCGGCCGTCATCGCGGCGAGCCCGATGCCGCCGAGCCAGCCGGCCGACACCTTGTCCGACAGCACGCCGGCAATGGGTGCCGCGATGATGATGATCGCGGGCCACGGTGTCATCAAAATACCGGTTTCGACCTGCGACAGGCCGAGCGTTTCCTGCAGCATGAACGGCAGCGACACGAACGCGAGCATCTGCGCGCAGAACGAACAGACCGAGGTGCCGATCGACAGCGCGAACACCGGGATGCGCAGCAGGTCGATCGGCAGGAGCGGCGCGGACTGCCTGAGCTGACGGCGCACGAAGAAGTAGCCGATCACGAGTGCGCCGAGCGCTTCGAGCGTCACGTAGCCGAAGAGCTCGCCGTGACCGAGGCCATCGACCGCGAAAATCAGCAGGCCGAACACGAATGCGTTCATGACCGCGCTCAGATAGTCGTACGGCGATTCGTGGCCGCGGTTCAGCGGCAGTGCCTTGATGGCGCAGACGATCGCCGCGACGCCGATCGGCACGTTGATCGCGAACAGCCACGGCCACGAGGCGACGGCAAGCACGCCCGAGGCGACCGTCGGTCCGATCGCCGACGACACCGCGACCACCACCGCGTTGATCGAGACGCCGCGCCCGAGCTGCGCGGGCGGATAGATCATGCGCACGAGCGCGGTGTTCACGCTCATCACGCCGGCCGCCCCGAAGCCCTGGAACACGCGCGCGAGCGCGAGCGTCGTCAGCGAGGTCGAGACCGCGCAGCCGAGCGAGGCGACCGTGAAGACGATCAGCCCGGACAGATAGATGCGCCGGTAGCCGATGCGATCGCCGAGCGAGGAGAACGGCAGCAGCGTGATCGTGATCGCGAGCTGGTACGCGTTGACGACCCAGATCGACGAGGCGGCGCTGGCGTTGAGGTTGCGCGCGATGGTCGGCAGCGCGACGTTGGCGATTGCGCTGTCGAGCACCGCGAGCGTGAGCCCGAGCGCGATGACGAGCATCGCCCAGTAGCGTTGCGGAATCGGCAGACCCTGGTGTTCGGCACCTTGTGCCGGCGAGGCGGCGAGGGTGGAGCCGTCGTTGCGCGAGGATTGTGCGTGCATCGATTGTTCGAGTTGTGATGGGACGGCTGCGCAGTCGCGCGACCCGGCGTGAAGGCCGCTTCGGCCCACGCCGGCGCCGCATCCTGCTGCGTTATTTGAGTTCGTAAAGGCCCGTGTGAGTGGTCGAGTCGATTTCGTTCAGGTGGGTCATGAAGCGCGCCACCGCGTTGGTGGTGTCCGCGTTGACCGGCAGATGCGGCACCTTCAGCGCATGCAGCCGGAAGATGTAGCGATGCGTGCGATCGCCGCGCGGCGGCGCAGCGCCGCCGAAGCCGACCGTTCCGTAGTCGTTGCGCACCTGCAGCGCACCTTGCGGCAGCAGCGCGCCGTCGGCCTTGCCGGCATTGCGCGGCAGCGCGCGCGCATCGGCCGGAATGTTGACGACGACCCAGTGCCAGAAGCCGCTGCCGGTCGGCGCATCGGGATCGTGAACGGTGAGCGCGAAGCTTTGCGTGTCCGCGGGCGGAGCTTCCCATTGCAGCGACGGCGAGATGTTTTCGCCGTCGACGCCGAATGCCTTGTCGTCGTATTCGTGGGCTTTCGGCATGAAGCCGTTGGTGGGAAAGTCGTCGGACCAAAGACGGAAGTCAGCCATGATGTGCCTCCCTTGTTGATTGGTTCTGCGAGCGTCGGAGCGTGCGCCTGCGAGGCGGACGAAGGCACCTGGGCGGCCCGCCGACGTGTTGCGCAACGTGCGGCGCAGGCGCCTGCACGCATTGCGGATGCAGGGCGATACGTACGCCGATACGCATTCCGGGAACCCCTCGACAGCCCCCCGAAAGCGCTCCGAACAAGCCTTTCGAGTGTATCACCAGCGGCCGCCGGACTACCGCACGAGACGTGGGCAGCGCGCGCTTTTCAGCCGTCCTGGCGCGTTCTAACGCTGTTTTTCATCCGCGTTCTTCGAACTCCGGCGCGTCGCTTTTGAGCCATGCGACGAGCCGTTCGAGCACGCCCGCGATATCGCGATTCGCGCCGCGCAAAGCGCATTCCCATACCACGGCGACGCGCCAGCCGCTCGCGAGCAAGGCGGCGTGCACCTTCTCGTCGTTGCTGCGATTGCGGCCGATCTTCTCGCGCCAGAACTCGGGCCGCGTCTGCGGCCATTTGAACAGATGGCAGTCGTGGCCGTGCCAGAAGCAGCCATGCACGAACACGACCGCGCGATAGCGCGGCAGCACGATGTCGGGCCGGCCCGGCAGATCGCGGGCGTCGAGCCGGAAGCGAAAACCCTGCCGGTGCAGCAGGCTGCGGATCAGGATTTCCGGCTTGGTGTTGCGCCCGCGAATGCCGGACATCATGCGGCTGCGGGTCGCGCTATCGACGATATCGACCATCGTCAGCGTCCCGGCGAAGCATGCGCGGCGCGCCGGCTGCCTCGCGTGCGGGACCGCTCACGCATGGAGCGGCCAAGACTGTTTCGAACCATGGCGGGTCGGACTCGCGAGTAGGGTTTGCAGATGCGGCTGCATGATACGCGCCACTTCGCGCATCACCGGCATCACGACGCTGTTGCCGAACTGGCGGTAGGCCTGCGTATCGCTGACCGGAATCCTGAAGGTGTCGGGAAAGCCCATCAGGCGCGCGCATTCGCGCGGCGTGAGACGGCGCGGCCGCAGCGCTTCGCCCTGATAGACGAGGATCTCGGAGCCGTCCTTGTGATAGCGCGCCGAGAGCGTGCGCGTGACGCTATCCGGATACGCCATGCCGAAGCCGAAGCCGTTGCCGGCCGCACGATGCTTTGCCGCGTAGTTCTGCAGATAGGCCCATAGCTTCGGTGTGAGCGTGTACTTCGGCTGTACGCGGCGCGCGGCGTGGTCGAAGAAACGGTCGTGGTCCCACGGCAGCACGGGCTCGCTGCCGTCCGTGCGATGCAGGATCGAGCCGAGGCGCGGGCCGTGCTCAGGCAGGCGCAGGTCGTCCCACGAGAACCCAGTCTTGCCGCGAAAGCCGACGATGATGATGCGCTCGCGATGCTGCGGCGTGAAATGCTGCCCGTCGATCACGCGGTAATGCACTTCGTAGCCGAGTTCGTCGCGCAGCGTTTGCAGGATCACGTCGAAGGTGCGGCCCTTGTCGTGCGAGAGCAGGTTCTTCACGTTTTCGAGCAGGAACGCGGCGGGGCGCTTCGCCGCGATGATCCGCGCGACGTCGAAAAAGAGCGTGCCCTGGGTCGTGCATTCGAAGCCGTGCGGACGCCCCAGCGCGTTTTTCTTGCTGACGCCGGCGATCGAAAACGGCTGGCACGGAAAGCCGCCGAGCAGCACGTCGTGGCTCGGCACGTCTTCGGCGGGAAAGGCGACGATGTCGCCGATCAGCTCATGCTCCGCGCTGCCGGAATAGTGTTCGCCGTAGTTCTCGCAGTAGGTGCGTGTCGAGAACTCGTTCCACTCGCTCGTGAACACGCATTCGCCGCCATGCGCCTCGAAGCCCATGCGAATGCCGCCGATGCCCGCGAACAGATCGATGAAGCGAAAGCGCGCCGCGCCGCTCGTGTGGTTCGCCGTGCGCGCGCCCTGTTGCAGCAGATCGCGCAAAGCGGGCTCCAGCATCGCGGGACAAGGCGTTTCGCCTTTTTCCCAGCGCCGTACCGTTTTGATGTCCTTGCCGACGTGGGCGGCGATTTCGCGTTGAGTGAAGCGGGCGCGCGCCTGCCGGAGCAGGTCGAGCGGAGCGGCGAGGGTCACGTGGCGTCCTTGCTGGGAATATTTGCGGACATTATGACCTAAGGTTGTCCCATTTCCCTATTTTTACCGCCGATGCTCAAGGAATTCTCCGCGGGTTCGCTTCGTCACGACATTCATCGGTGGAGAAATGTGCTTGTCACGGTTCGGCGTGTAGGCTTGTCTTGTGACGCCGGTTCCCTGCGTTGCACTGTGTGTTTATGGCCGCGCCCCGTGACGGTGTGCGCGGCCAATTTTTTTGCGGCGGCGCTTGCAGAGCGACGAACGTGGAACGCAGCGCGTCAGACGGGGCGGCCCGTTTGCGAGGAACCGCTGGAGCGCGCCGAATACGCCGCACCTGACGCGTGCTCGTGCGGCAACGGCGCGGCCGCCGCCGGAGCGAACCGCTCCCATTCGGGCAGCGGCGCCGATTCGAGGCGGTCGAGTTGCAGCAGCAGGCTGTCGACCTTGCAGAACTGCGCGTGCGAGAGATGGCCGACGTCGAACAGCGCATGCAGGCGCTTGCGCCAGTAAACGGCGGGCAGAATCGGACCGCCGAAATCGCCGCGCAGCGACACCGGCATGACGCGTGCGATGTGCGCGAGGTCCTGGTCGATCAGCGCGGCTTGCGATGATCCCGAAAGCGTCGTGAGCAGGTTGTCCATGGCTCCTCCATGATTTTTGTTACGGCCGTGCCCGGCGCGACTTTAGGCTGCTCATGAGAAATTTTTCGCTATCGCGGGCATGCGCGGCGCGATTCCGCGCCGCGCATGACGGCGTTCTCGGGCATAGCCGTTGCTGTACCGCGATACCGGCGCAATGCCGCGCCGGCATGTGGGCTTATCGCGGAAACGGAGTCGCATATGAACAAGGATCAAGTGAAGGGCGTAGGCGAACAGATCAAAGGCAAGATCAACGAAGCCGTCGGCAAGGCGACGAACGACCCTGCCAAAGAGCTGAAGGGCCATCTGCAGCAAGGCGCCGGCAAGGTGCAGAAGGCCTACGGCGACGCGAAGGAAGAAGCGAAGGACGAGGCGAAGCGCAACAAGCCGTAAATTTTGCCCGGTGTGGTTTGCCGTCGGAGCAAAGGCGTCGCCGAGGCGGCGGCGCCTTTGCGTTTTATGCGGTGCGTACCTTGATGTGCTGGTTTGACGTGGCGGTGCCGTGCGTCGACACAACGCGGACGGCAAGCGGACGGAGAGCGGACGGCTCGTGACGGGTATTGCAGATACGGCGGTTTGCGCCGTGGCGTGTGCCGGTGCCTGGGAGTAACCCGCGATGTCGATGGCGGACGTTCCGTGCGCGGCGTGTCGCCTTTAGACTGGGCGCATCCCACAAGGAGATCGCGCCCATGACACCCGAAAAAATGCTTTCGATGTTCGAGCGGCAGTACCTGGAAGGCAAGACACCGGCCGATCTCGAAGCGGCCTGCGCGAGCTTCGCCGCCTGGCTCGCGGCGGCGTGGGAATTGCTCGACGGCAACGAAAAGACGCTGCTGCTGACGGTCGGCGCGGCCTTGTGGCGCGACGGATATAACGTGCGAGCAGGGACCGCGACCAAGGATTTATGGTGAGCGGTCCGGTGTGGGCGGCGACGCGAGGCCGGGGAGCGAGGTAGCGAAGCCGGAAGGCGACGGCGTCGCCCGCGAAGATTTTGTCGCCGCGCGCGTTGCGCCGTGTCGGTTTATATTGGCCGGTCTTGAAATTTCTCTCGCATGAGGCGACCCAATCCCATGACCGATTTGTCCGCTTTCCCGATTACGAAGAAATGGCCCGCCGAGCATCCGGAGCGGATTCAGCTCTATTCACTGCCGACGCCAAACGGCGTGAAAGTCTCGATCATGCTCGAAGAGACCGGCTTGGCGTACGAGCCGCATCTGGTGCGCTTCGATACCAACGATCAGATGACGCCGGAATTCCTGTCGCTGAACCCGAACAACAAGATCCCGGCGATCCTCGATCCGAACGGCCCCGACGGCAAGCCGCTGCCGCTGTTCGAATCGGGCGCGATCCTGATCTATCTTGCCGACAAGAGCGGCCAACTGATCGCGCAGGACGCGGCCGGCCGCTACGAAACGCTTCAGTGGGTGATGTTCCAGATGGGCGGCATCGGCCCGATGTTCGGTCAGGTCGGCTTCTTCCATAAATTCGCCGGCAAGGAATACGAGGACAAGCGTCCGCGCGATCGCTACATCGCCGAGTCGAAACGGCTGCTCGGCGTGCTCGAACAGCGCCTCGAAGGACGCAAATGGGTGATGGGCGATCAGTACTCGATCGCCGATATCGCGATCTTCCCGTGGGTGCGTAATCTCGTGGGCTTTTACGAGGCAGGCGAGCTGGTCGGCATTCAGCATTTCCCGAACGTGAGGCGCGCGCTCGCTGCTTTTATCGAGCGGCCGGCCGTCGCGCGCGGCTTGAATATTCCGCAGCGTCCGGCTTGATCGCGGGGCTCGGGCCGGGCGGGTGACGTTGAGCCCGGCCTTGAGTGGAAGCGGGTAGGGGGAACACGGAGGAACGCGGATCGCCGGGTTGGGCCGCCGCGGGGCCGTGCGACGGCGGGCGCAGCGGCGAATGCTCAGGCCGCTTCGACGAATACGCCGTCGGCAAACACGATCCACGTTGCCTTGTCGTGACGGGCCCGCTCTTTCACGATCTTCAACTCGTTTTCGGTCAGTGCCAGCACGTTGACCAATTCCATCATGAAGTGCACGGCTGGAGCGGGGGCAGGGGCATGCCCCAAGCCGGCTTTGTGCGCGGCCACGATTTTTACCTGGGCTCGTCGGAACTCGGCGGAAAGATCCACGGGCGGTTTCTTCTCTCTTGCAATCTTCTCCTGCAACGAGATGTTGACCGACGCCGCGATGAAATTGCCGGCGACGCCGCTGAAGAGCGCGAGCATCGAGGTCATGAAGATCTTTTGAGCTTCTGTCCAGCCCGGCAGAATGAATGCGCCCGTCATGAAAGCGATAAAAAACATGACGATGCCGCTAAAGAGCACGATGCGCGCGTTCTTTTTCTCGATGTTCGATGCTGCCCAAAAGGCAACGGCAAGAAGCACGAGATTGATAGCCACGCCGATAGCGATGGTCGATGTCGCAGACATGTTCATGTTCTGTATGTAGTCGGTTGAGTGTGCGAGCGTGTTGGCGGTTTATGGTAATGGAAGTGGTTGGGGCTTTTTATGCGGCGGCGATAAATAACGAAAAAAGAACTCGCGCCACGAAATGCAAGTACATCGCTAATTTCAATGGGACGCCTGGCGATTGCACGACGAATCCGTTCTGCTTTTCAGCGTGGTCCGCGAATAGGTTCGGGAACGTTCTCGGTGCGAGCAGCTTTGGCGATACCTTTGCCACGCTGATCGGGCGTTTTCATATCTGGTGCTCACGCGTCCATGTCGTGTGACGTGCCGCGAGCCGGCGGCACGGCACGGTGCGGCGCGGTTCCGGTGCCGAGGCATGCTAGGATCGTCAGCCGTCGGTCGCCTTTCGGTCGGTCCACCCCATGCGATGAAAGCGAGTTACCAGGATGCCCATCAACTATCTCCGCAGCTTCACGGCGCCTGAACGGACGGACGCCACGAATCGCCGCCTCGGCCGATCATTGGCGTTTGTCGCGGGGGCGGCGAACGCCGGCGGTTTTCTGGCCGTTGGCCAGTACACCTCGCACATGTCCGGGATCGTCTCCTCGCTGGCCGATAATGCCGTGCTCGGAGAGGCGGGCCTGTTCGTTTCGGGGCTCGGTTCGCTGCTTGCGTTTCTCGTTGGCGCGGCCGCGTCGGCCATCCTGATCAACTGGGGGCGTCGCCGGCGCCTACGCAGTATTTACGCGACGCCGCTCGCGATCGAGGCCGTTCTTCTGCTGTGTTTCGGGCTGCTCGGCGCCAATCTTGAACATCATCGCCTGCTCTTTCTGCACCTGACTGTCGGCGTGCTTTGCTTCGTCATGGGACTGCAAAACGCGATGATCACGAAAATTTCCCGCGCGGAAATTCGCACCACTCACGTCACCGGCCTGGTCACCGACGTCGGAATCGAACTGGGCAAGATGTTCTACTGGAACAGGCGACCGGTGGCCGGCGAAGGTAGCGTCCAGGCGGATCGGCAAAAGCTCGCGCTGCTTGGTTCGCTGCTTCTGGCGTTCGTCGCCGGCGGCGTGGCTGGCGCATTGGGTTTCAAGCATCTGGGATTCATATCGACGGTGCCGCTTGCGATCGTCCTGCTCACGTTAGCGGCGGTGCCGCTGCTCGATGATCTATGGGGCGAGCGCTGTTAGTCCGGCGAGCGCACAGGGTCGCCCACGAACCCGACTATTCCTTTGCCTTGGTTGCCGGGGCGGCGCGCTTGAGTTTTTTCGGGGCATCGCTTTTCCCCAAGCCCCAGTCGTCATACTTTTTCATGCAGAACATCAGCACGAGAATGCAGAGCACATAGACGCCGACGGTCCAGTTGTTATCGGGGTGCTCGGAAATCGTTAAGAATGCCGCCGAGGAGATGCCAAGCATCAACGGCGTGAGGGCTTCATCCGGACCCTCGGTGAAGAGCATGTAGCCCAAGTCAATCCCGGCCGAAATCCCCAAGGCTTTGCCGATGTATTGGAACGTGTGGATCGAAAGCAGGTGCGCCATAAACGTCGACTGCTCAAGCGCCTTTTGGTCCCACACATGGGGAATCTGCAGCGTTTGCATGAGTTCCGCCGCGCCCTTGAGCAGGAGGGTGGCCATGAGGGTCGCACCGATCAGGCATTGAAGCCCCACTTTGACTGTGTGCGCTATGCGGGTAACGGGATTGAGTGCCTCTGTGTGTTCGTCGTTTTCGGTGGTCGTTTGGGAGTTCATTATGGGTTTGCCTGATGCGGTGACGGTATTGCCTGCTCGTCATAACGACCTCGTTGGCGAAAACTGAAGACTTCGTGCTCGTCTGTGCGAATGCGGGGGTGTGGTTTATCGGGTGTTTTGTGCGGTTTTTCTGTTATTGGGTCAATGAGCGGGGTGACCGCGTTCCGGACATGCCGGGTAATATCCGTACCATGATGGAGACGATGGGCGGGACTGTCGAGATTGATGAGTATCGGTAGGGTACGGGTTGGCGCGGGCAGAAAAAAGCCCCGCAGTGCAAGGCGTACGGTTTTTTCTCCGGGAAACCTTGGGGGACGCACACGCTCTATCAGGTTTCCGTGAGCGAAAGCTTCTTCGAGCAGTTTCCCGAGTGGCGCGTATACCTCAAGCCGTAGCGGGCGAGAGATCAAGTCGTTCAAAGAGGGCCTTTAGCGCTAGCCAGGACATTGCTCAATGTCCATGGCCGCCGCCGTGACCTCCGCCGCCATGTCCACCGCCATGGCCGCCGCGACCGCCTTCCCAGCGCCCGTGGCCGTGATTCCAGTCTCTATGACGGTAGTCGCCACGGTGGTAACCACCTCCACCGCCTACCCATACGTTGACGCCACCATAGCCGTAGCCGGGCGCATAGCCAGGACCGTAAGCGTATCCAGGGTCGTTGTATCCATATCCCGCAGGGTATGCGGCGCAACCCGAGAGTGCAGCCAACAACCCCACTACCAACGCGATTCTAATCATGATGTGCTCCTTTCTTCCTTGTAAGAAAGGGCACTCACGGCCTTAGTTCGCGAGGAATTGTGACCGCTGATTACGGTTGCTTACGAGTCGTCCTGCCGGCGACTCCGGTGCTCGGCGGGAAGCGCCGGCTAAATACGATAATTGATGACCTCCGAATCGCGATTCTCGCAATCACTATCGGTTTTTTGCAGTGGCTCGCTTCTTCATACGTTGCGGTGGTTTCGGATTCCAGTGCCCGCGCACGCTTCACTTCCTTCTTCTGCTCCGACGGATCAGTGCCCGCGGTCAATAGTTGCCGAGCGACTAGGCATGCCTTTCTGGCGTCTGCGAGACTTACCTCAGGATAAACGCCGAACGAGGCCAGTTTTTCCTTGTCGTCAAACCGGTACTTCATCCGCCAGTAGCGCGAGCCGTTTGGCATCACCTGAAGGTAGAGCCCCTTGCCATCGGCCAAGCGGTAGGGCTGTTCAGCTGGCTTGGCCTTGCGGATTTGAAGCTCGGTCAGCGGGGCAATCTGCTTGGGCATGGTTTTGGGGGTATCGATTTTGGGGGTATTCGGAGATATCCCCAAACAATCTGGCTTGTATTGGGAAACCTTGGTCAATGATTGGCAGCAAAAAGCCCCGCAGCGCAAGGCATACGGGGCTTTTCTGGGAAACATTGGGAGACGCTGGGAAGCTATCTGGTCCCCCTGACAGGAATCGAACCTGTATCTAGCGCTTAGGAGGCACTTGTTCTATCCATTGAACTACAGGGAGAGAGGACCGAAGCGGATATAGCGGATATCCGCGAGGACATGAAGTCCAAATTCGCCAGCGAGGGCAAAGTATATCAAACCCGCTCCGGCAAAAGGAGCGCCTGCCCACGACCCCGCAAAAACAAACAGCCCGGCAGACATCGTCTGCCGGGCCGCATGGCCTTTCTCCGGGCCAACCGCGCGGCGCTTATTCACACGCCCAAGCGTGCCGCGCCGCCGTGCAATTCAACCCGCCTGCCTCAAAACTCCACCACTGCGAACTCTGCCTTGCCGACATCGCACAGCGGGCAGCGCCAGTCTTCGGCGATATCGGCGAAGCGCGTGCCGGGCGCGATGCCTTCCTCGGGCAGGCCTTCTTCTTCGTTGTAAATCCAGCCGCAAATCAGGCAGACCCAGCTCTTGTATTCAGTCACTTCGATTACTTCACTCACGACGTACTCTCTCTTTCAATGCAATGGCCGGCTTGGTCCGCCCCTTTTTGGGGCGGCGCGGCGACCCGCAATATTACCGGAATTCGTCACCCCGGCCTCGAACGGCCCGGGCTACGCCTCGCGCAACGCGCCTTCGCTATCGTGGACGGGCCTCGTCATACGCAGCGTGTATGCTTGATCCGCAGCTATTTCATTCGACAGGCGCGCCGCGTGCTTCGCACGCATTGCGGCGATTCGCCTCAGGCGAGCGTGGCGTCACCACGTGCGCGATTGTCCTTTCTGAAAGGAGAAAACGATGTTTAAAAACAGTTGGTTGGCAGGTATCGCAGCGGTAGGGCTGCTGGCCGTTTCGGGTGTGGCGCAGGCCGCGAGCGTCTACTTCGTGCAGCCGGCCGATGGCGCGACGGTGAGCAATCCGGTGCATGTCGTGTTCGGTCTCGACGGCATGAAGATCGCGCCGGCCGGCACGATGACGGAAGGCACGGGGCACCACCATCTGCTGATCGACGGCAAGCCGCTGCTGAAGGGCGAGGTTATCCCCGCGACCGACAAGTCGCTGCACTTCGGCAAGGGACAGACCGAAACCGATCTGACGCTGCCGTCGGGCGACCATACGCTGACGCTGCAATTCGGCGACGGCATGCATCGCTCGTATGGTCCCGAGATGAGCAAGACGATCACGGTTCACGTGAAATAAGCACGTCGAGCAAGCACGTGAAATAAGCCGCCGTTCCGGCAAGCAGGGCAGGCGCGCACGCTGCCTGCCCGCGCCGTTTGTGTGGCGCGTGCTCGTGCCTCGTCCATGCGTTGCATGGCGCGTCGCTCGTACGAGTTCGCCCGCGCTTCCCTCACGTTTCCCCACGCTTCCCTCGCGTGTCCCCCCGGACACATCCCGGCGACCGGCTCCGCGCCCGGCACACCCGGTACAATGAGCGGCTTCGGCTCATCGCTGTCTTTTCCCATTCCCATGTCGCTTTACACCATCACCGGAGCCCAACTGGCGTTCGGTCACGTCGCGCTGCTCGATCACGCGGATTTCTCGCTCGAAGCGGGCGAGCGCGTCGGACTGATCGGGCGCAACGGCGCGGGCAAGTCGTCGCTGCTGAAGATCGTCGCCGATCTCGCCAAACCCGACGACGGCCTCATCACGCGTCAACAGCATCTGAGCACGGTTTACGTGCCGCAGGAGCCCGAGTTCGACGCCGACGACACCGTGTTCGACGCGGTCGCCGCCGGTCTCACGGAGGCGCGCGCGCTGCTCGACGAATACGACGCGGTCGCGCATCAGCTGGCCGACACGCCCGAGGGCGCGGAACACGACGCGCTGCTTGCGCGCATGAATACGCTGCAATCGTCGCTCGACGCGACGGACGCCTGGAGCTGGAGCACGCGCGTCGCCACCACGCTGCAGCAGATCGGCCTGAACGGCGAGGCGCGCGTCGGCTCGCTGTCGGGCGGCATGCAGAAGCGCGTCGCGCTGGCGCGCGCGCTCGTCGTGCAGCCCGACGTGCTGCTGCTCGACGAACCGACCAACCATCTCGACTTCGACGGCATCCGCTGGCTCGAAGAACTGCTGGTGTCGCTGCGCGCGGGGCTGCTGTTCATCACGCACGATCGCGCGTTTCTCGACCGCGTCGCGACGCGCATCGTCGAACTCGATCGCGGGCGGCTCCTGTCGTATCCGGGCAATTTCTCGGCCTATCAGACCCGCAAGGCCCAGCAGCTCGAAGTCGAGCGCATCGAGAACGAGAAGTTCGACAAGCTGCTCGCGCAGGAAGAAGTGTGGATTCGCAAGGGCGTCGAGGCGCGCCGCACGCGCAGCGTCGGCCGTATCGCACGGCTCGTGCAGATGCGCAACGAACGCGCCGAGCGCCGCAACGTGCAGGGCAACGTCAAGCTCGACGTCGGTCAGGGCGAGAAGTCCGGCAAGATCGTCGCGGAACTGACGGACGTGACGAAGCGCTACGGCACGCGCACGGTGATCGACCGCTTTAGCGCCACGGTCATGCGCGGCGACAAGATCGGCTTCGTCGGTCCGAACGGCGCGGGCAAGACCACGCTGCTCAAGACGATCCTCGGCGAACTCGCGCCGGACGAAGGCAAGGTGCGCACCGGCACGAATCTGCAGGTCGCGTATTTCGACCAGATGCGCGCGCAGCTCGACCTCGAAAAGAGTCTCGCGGACACCATCAGCCCCGGCAGCGAGTGGGTCGAAATCAACGGCCAGAAGAAGCACGTGATGAGCTATCTCGGCGACTTCCTGTTCGCGCCGGAGCGCGCGCGTTCGCCGGTCAAGTCGCTGTCGGGCGGCGAGCGCAACCGGCTGCTGCTCGCGCGTCTGTTCGCGCGGCCGGCCAACGTGCTGGTGCTCGACGAGCCGACCAACGACCTCGACATTCCCACGCTCGAACTGCTCGAAGAACTGCTGATCGACTACGACGGCACGGTGCTGCTCGTGAGCCACGACCGTGCATTCCTCGACAACGTCGTGACCTCGGTGATCGCCTCGGAAGGCGAGGGCAAGTGGCGCGAATACGTCGGTGGCTTTACGGACTGGCAGACCCAGCGCGATCGCTCGGAGCAGCTTGCGCTCGACGCGCAGAAGGACGCGGGCAAGGAAGCGCCGAAGGACGCCGCGGCGAAGGACAGCGCCGCGGGCCGCAATGCGCAGCGCACCGTGAAGCTGTCGTTCAAGGAGCAGCGCGAACTCGAAGCGCTGCCGCAAATGATCGCCGACCTCGAAACCGAGCAGAAAGCGATCGGCGCGCAACTCGAAGACGGCTCGGTGTTCGCGAGGGATGCGCGCGAAGGCGCGCGTCTGACCGAGCGTTATGCCGAGATCGACGAAGAGCTGCTGGTTGCGCTCGAACGCTGGGACGAGCTGGAAAACCGGCGCAAGTAATCGGTTCGGCGCAGGGCGGCGGGCGTGCCTGCACCCGCCGCCCCGCGCCATGCAGCGCTTTTCCGCACCTCGTGCGCGCCGCCGCGCGCATGTCTCCGTGCCCTGGCGGGCCTTGTCCGGACGGCCAATTCCGCGCGCCGTCAATTGCCGACGTTATCGAAATCAGTACAATACCCCGCGAACAGGCTGCCCCGGCAGGCGCGCCGGCCGGGTTGCGCGAGACCGCGCGAGCGGGTGCGCCAGCGGCAAGCCGCGCGACAAAACAGCTTGCCCGCAGCGCGGGCACCTCGCCTAACCCCGTTGTTTCGTTTCGCTTTTTTTGAAAACTCAACGTATTGTCCACGGACCTGTCCACAGGACCTGTGGACAACGATGAACCGAGACGCACCGAGTCAATCATGTCCACGAAAAAGCCAAACGCCGCGTATAGCGAAGCGTCGATCAAGGTGTTGAAGGGTCTGGAGCCGGTCAAGCAACGACCCGGCATGTATACCCGCACCGAGAATCCGCTGCACATCATTCAGGAAGTCATCGACAACGCCTCGGACGAAGCCCTCGGCGGCTACGGCCGGCAAATCACGGTCACCCTGCATGCGGACCATTCGGTCTCGGTCGAGGACGACGGCCGCGGCATTCCATTCGGCATGCATCCCGAAGAGGGCGTGCCGGTCGTCGAAATCGTGTTTACGCGCCTGCACGCGGGCGGCAAGTTCGACAAGGCCGCCGGCGGAGCCTACACGTTCTCGGGCGGCCTGCACGGCGTCGGCGTGTCGGTCACGAACGCGCTGTCCACGCGGCTCGACGTCACCGTGTGGCGCGACGGCAAGGTCGCCGAACTGAGCTTCGCCAACGGCGACGTTGCGAAGCCGCTCGTCACGCGCGCCGCGGCGAAGGGCGACAAGAGGTCGGGCACGCGCGTGACCGCATGGGCCAATCCGAAATACTTCGACTCGCCGAACCTGCCGCTCGGCGAATTGCAGCGCCTGTTGCGCTCGAAAGCAGTGCTGCTGCCGGGCGTCGAAGTCACACTCATTAACGAAAAAACCGGCGAACAGCAAAGCTGGAAATACGACGACGGCCTGCGCGGCTATCTGCTCGAAGGCATGAACGGCAGCGATCTGCTGATTCCGCTGTTCGAGGGCGAGCGCTACGCGGAAAGCTCGCGTTCGAGCGAAGAGACGTTCGCCGAAGGCGAGGGCGCGGCATGGGTCGTTGCATGGAGCGAGGAAGGCCCGCTCATGCGCGAGTCGTACGTGAACCTGATTCCGACGCCCGCGGGCGGCACGCACGAGTCGGGTTTGCGCGATGGTCTTTACCAGGCGGTCAAGAGCTTCGTCGAATTGCATAACCTGCAGCCGAAGGGCGTGAAGCTGCTCGCCGAAGACGTGTTCGCGCGCGTGTCGTTCGTGCTGTCGGCGAAGGTGCTGGACCCGCAGTTCCAGGGACAGATCAAGGAGCGCCTGAATAGCCGCGACGCGGTCAAGCTCGTGTCGTCGTTCGCGCGGCCCGCGCTCGAACTGTGGCTCAACCAGCACGTCGAGCACGGCAAGAAGCTCGCGGACCTCGTCATCAAGCAGGCGCAGGCGCGCACGCGCGCGGGGCAGAAGGTCGAGAAGCGCAAGAGTTCGGGCGTGGCCGTTCTGCCGGGCAAGCTGACCGATTGCGAATCGACGGAAATTGCGCGCAACGAGCTGTTCCTCGTCGAGGGCGATTCGGCCGGCGGCTCCGCGAAGATGGGCCGCGACAAGGAGTACCAGGCGATCCTGCCGCTGCGCGGCAAGGTGCTGAACACGTGGGAGACCGAGCGCGATCGCCTGTTCGCCAACAACGAGGTGCACGATATTTCGGTGGCGATCGGCGTCGATCCGCATAACCCGGACGACAAGGTCGATCTGTCGAACCTGCGCTACGGCAAGATCTGCATTCTGTCGGACGCGGACGTCGACGGTTCGCATATCCAGGTGCTGCTGCTCACGCTGTTCTTCAAGCATTTCCCGCAACTGATCGAGCGCGGCCATGTGTGCGTCGCGCGCCCGCCGCTGTTCCGCGTCGATGCGCCCGCGCGCGGCAAGAAGCCCGCGCAGAAGCTCTATGCGCTCGACGAAGGCGAGCTCGAAGCGATTCTCGACAAGCTGCGCAAGGACGGCGTGCGCGAGAGCCAGTGGTCGATCAGCCGCTTCAAGGGTCTCGGCGAAATGAGCGCCGAGCAGCTGTGGGACACGACTATGAATCCCGACACGCGCCGCCTGCAACCGGTCGCGCTCGGCGAACTCGACTACGACGCGACCGTCGCGCGCATGACGATGCTGATGGGCAAGGGCGAAGCGGCGTCGCGCCGCAGTTGGCTCGAAGAGAAGGGCAACGAAGTGGAAGCGGACATCTGAGCGCCGCGTTGCAGCTTCAGCGCCACCGCCGCATACGACACTTCAAGCCAAACACGGATACGGAATCTAGATGGACGACGATAACACTCTCGACCTTTTCAACGAGCCGCCGCCTCCGGAGGGCGACTTTCTGACGCTCGGCAACTACGCGGAACGCGCCTACCTCGAATATGCGGTCAGCGTGGTCAAGGGCCGCGCGCTGCCGGACGTTTGCGACGGCCAGAAGCCGGTGCAGCGCCGCATCCTGTTCGCGATGAACGAGATGGGCCTCGGCGACAACGCGAAGCCGGTCAAATCGGCGCGCGTGGTCGGCGACGTGCTCGGTAAATATCACCCGCACGGCGACCAGTCCGCGTACGACGCACTCGTGCGTCTCGCGCAGGACTTTTCGATGCGCTATCCGCTGATCGACGGCCAGGGCAACTTCGGCTCGCGCGACGGCGACGGCGCGGCGGCGATGCGCTACACCGAAGCGCGCCTCACGCCGATCGCGAAGCTGCTGCTCAGCGAAATCGACCAGGGCACGGTCGACTTCATGCCGAACTACGACGGCTCGTTCGACGAGCCGAGGGTCCTGCCGGCGCGTCTGCCGTTCGTGCTGCTGAACGGCGCATCGGGCATCGCGGTTGGTCTCGCAACCGAAATCCCCTCGCACAACCTGCGTGAAGTCGCGGGCGCGGCGGTCGCGCTGATCCGCAATCCGAAGCTCTCGCATGCGGAGTTGATGCAGCACGTGCCGGGCCCGGACTTTCCGGGCGGCGGCCAGATCATTTCGAGCGAGGCGGAAATCGCCGCTGCTTATGAGACCGGCCGCGGCAGCCTGAAGGTGCGGGCGCGCTGGAAGATCGAAGACCTCGCGCGCGGCCAGTGGCAACTCGTCATCACCGAACTGCCGCCGAACACGGCCGCGCAGAAGGTGCTCGAAGAGATCGAAGAACAGACCAACCCGAAGATCAAGCTCGGCAAGAAGGCGCTCACGCCCGAGCAGTTGCAGACCAAACAGACGCTGCTCGCGCTCGTCGACGCGGTGCGCGACGAATCGGGCAAGGATGCGCCGGTGCGTCTCGTGTTCGAGCCGAAGTCGAGCCGCATCGACCAGACCGAGTTCGTCAATACGCTGCTCGCGCATACGAGCCTCGAATCGAACGCGCCGCTCAACATGGTGATGGTCGGCGGCGACGGCCGGCCGCGTCAGAAGGGCTTGAGCGAAATCCTGCACGAGTGGATCGCGTTCCGCTTCGCGACGGTCACGCGCCGCACGCAGTATCGTCTGTCGAAGGTCGACGACCGGATTCATATTCTCGAAGGCCGGATGATCGTCTTCCTGAATATCGACGAAGTGATCCGCATCATCCGCGAATCGGACGAGCCGAAGAGCGCATTGATGGCCGCGTTCGGGCTCACGGACCGCCAGGCCGAAGACATCCTCGAAATCCGGCTGCGTCAGTTGGCGCGGCTCGAGAAGATCAAGATCGAGAAGGAGCTGGCCGAGTTGCGCGACGAGAAGGCCAAACTCGAAGAACTGCTCGGCAGCGAATCGGCGATGAAGCGTCAACTCATCAAGGAAATCGAAGCCGACGCGAAGCAGTACGGCGACGAGCGCCGCACGCTGATCCAGCAGGAAAAGCGCGCGACCTTCGAAGCGCGCGTGGTCGACGAGCCGGTCACGGTCGTGGTGTCTCAGAAGGGCTGGGTGCGCGCGCTGAAGGGCCACGGGCTCGACGCGGCGGGCTTCAGCTTCAAGGCCGGCGACGGCCTCTATGCGGCGTTCCAGTGCCGCACGCCCGACACCTTGATCGCGTGGGGCAGCAACGGCCGCGTCTATTCGGTCGCGGTCGCGCAACTGCCGGGCGGGCGCGGCGACGGTGTGCCGGTCACGTCGCTGATCGAACTCGAATCGGGCAGCCATCTGATGCACTACTACGCGGCGTCGGCGGATCAGGCGCTGCTGCTCGCGTCGAGCAACGGCTTCGGCTTTATCGCGAAGGTCGGCGACATGGTGAGCCGCGTGAAGGCCGGCAAGGCGTTCATGACGATCGACGCGGGCGCCGCGCCGCTCGCGCCGATGCCGATGCTGCCCTATGCGGTGCAGGTCGCGTGTCTGTCTTCGGGGGGACGTCTGCTCGTGTTCGGTCTCGACGAGATGAAGACGCTCTCGGGCGGCGGGCGTGGCGTCACGCTGATGGCGCTCGACGACAACGAGGCGCTCGTGCAGGCGCTCGCGATCGACAAGGCCGGTCTGGTGCTGATCGGCACGCGTCGCGGCGGCCGCGTCGACGAAGAGAAGCTGGCCGGCGCCGAGCTTGCGGCGCACGTCGGCAAGCGCGCGCGCAAGGGCCGCGCGCCCGGGAGCAAGATGAAGCTCGACGGCATGCGTCCGGTGTTGCCGGCCTGACTCACGAAGCCGATGAGGGCGCCACTGAAAGAGCCGCCAAGCCCGTTTAACAAACTTTGACATGAGAAACCGGTGCGCGCCTGCTAGCATGCGGGGCGCTCGCGGGTTATCGCAAAAAAGTTCGTGCGGGACGTGGCAGCAGACTGTCGCAAGCGAACGCACAGCGATGGTGTCGCGGCGGCCCGCCGGCGCCGCGACAGAAATGAAGCAATGCAACGTAGCAATACGGCGAAGCAATATAACGAAGCAATACGGCACAATTATTCGCAGGCCCCCGGAACTGCCCGCATCACGCATGGTCGAACGCGCTCAGTGGCGGCTGAGCAAGATCAAGTGTCCTAAACGGTATGGCGTCGTGGGAGAGGAAAACTAAATGAACAAGGCTATCGAGGCGGCGCTCTTTCTGCATCTGCTCGGCGTGGCGGTGTGGGTTGGCGGCATGGTGTTCGCGCATTTCTGCCTGCGTCCGGCGCTCGGCGATCTCTCGCCCCAATTGCGTTTGCCGCTATGGGAATCGGTGTTCGGCCGCTTCTTCAACTGGGTCGGCGTCTCGGTGCTGGTGATTCTGATCAGCGGTGGCTTCCTGCTGATGCAATTCGGCGGCGGTCATGCCACCTGGCCTTTGCATGCGATGGCCGGCCTCGGCATCGTCATGATGCTGATCTTCGGGCATATCCGCTTCGCGGTGTTTCCGCGCATCCGCCGTGCCGTGCAGGCGCAGAAGTGGCCCGACGGCGCGCGGGCGGTCGGCACGGTCCGGCGTCTCGTGCTGATCAATATCGTGCTCGGCGTGGTGACGATCGGCGTCGCGGTGCTGTCGCGCGGGTTCTGAGCTTCATGTGAGCCCGGGCGGCTCCATCGCTCCAAACAGACAATGGCGAAGGCGCGCCAAGCCGTCTACCCGCTCGGCGCGCCGAACGCGAGCCACAGTCCGCACATGACCGCCACGGTCCCATACACGGCATACACCGGTACCTTGAGCTTCGCGAAGCAGGTCGCGGAGAACAGCGCGGTCAGCAGATAGATCGGCTTCAACGGCACATGCGCGGCGATGCGCAGCACCGCCACCGCGAGAAACGCGGTTGTGACCGCGCGCAAAATCTTCATGCCATGCTCGAAGCGCGGGTTCGTCTTCAACTGATGCAGATGCCGCTGCGCCAGCACGACGAGGCAGCCCGACGGCAGGAACAGCGCGAGCGTCGCGATCAGCGCGCCGGGCCAGCCGCCGATGAGATAACCGAGGAACGGCACCACGTTCAATAGCGGCCCGGGCGACAACGGCGACAGCGAGAACGCCAGCGTGAAATCGTTATCCGATACGCCGATCGCGGGCGTCACGAACAGGATCTTCAACACCGGTAACGCCGAGAAGCCGCCGCCGAACAGCGTCATGCCCGCGCCCGCGAGGCGCGGCCACAGCAGCGCGAGTTCGTAGCGATGCGGCACGGGCAGCGCGAACAGCACGAGCAGCAGACTGAGCGCGGCGAGCAGCCGGTAGTCGCCGCGTGCGAGCGACACCGCGAGCCGCGTGTCGCGCTCGCGGCTCGCGAACCAGCCGGTGCCGAACGCCGCGCCGAGCATCACGACGTAGGCCGCCGCATTGTGCGCATAGAAGAGCGCGACACAGCCGAGCACCGCCGCGCTCCATTCGAGCTTGCCGCGCACGAGCGCGCGCGTTTGCTTGTACCAGGTTACCGCGATCAGCGTCGCGAGCACGACGCTGAAGTGCTGCAACAGCGTTTGCGAGGCGATCGCGTGGATGAGCGGGGTGCGGTAGAAGATCGCGAACAGCGTCATCAGCGTGAAGAAGGGCAGCACGCTAGCGATGCCCGCGACCCAGGCGCCGGCGCGTCCGCGCAGCGCGTGGCCGAGTTGCACGGCGACGTTGCAGCCGACCGGCCCGGGCACCATCCACGCGAGCGCGATCAGGTCCGCGAAGGCGACGCGCGAGAGCCGCTCCTCGCGTTCGACGTAGTGATGTTCGAGCTGCGCCATCAGCGCGAGGCCGCCCCACGAGAGCGCCGACAGGCCGAACACGACCCGGAACAGCGTCCCTAGCGGCTCCGGCTGCCGGCGTCCGGCGGCATCTTCGTTCGTGACGGTCTGCATGGCGCCACGGGAGCCCGTGCGCGGGCCCCGTCCTTAAGGGTTGGTGCTCGACACGCTGCTCGTGTTGTCGGTTTCCCGCGTGGCGTGGCGGTCGCCCGCGTTGCCGGGGCCGCATACGCCGAAGCGTTCGAGCAGTGCCGGGATCGCCTCCACCGGCACCGGCCGCGAGAACAGGAAGCCCTGCGCCTCGATATGGCCGAGCGCCGCGAGCCATGCAATCTGCTCTTCGGTTTCCGTGCCCTCGACCACCACCGTGAGTCCGAGCGAGCGCGCGAGATTGACGATCGCCGTGACCATCACGCAGACGCTGCGGTCGCCCGGGATGGCCTGGACGAACGAGCGGTCCACCTTGAGCGTATCGACCGAGAAGCGGTTCAGATACGAGAGCGACGAATAGCCGGTGCCGAAATCGTCGAGCGCGATACGCACGCCGAGACGCTTGAGCGCGAAGATTTTTTCGGAGACGACTTCGGGATATTCCATCATCGTCGTCTCGGTGATTTCGAGTTCGAGGCGGCGCGCCGAGATGCCGGTTTCCTCGATCGCGTGCGAGATCGTTTCGTACAGGTCGCCGCGCCAGAACTGCACGGCCGAAATGTTCACCGCGAGCGACAGCGTGTCGTAGCCCTGTTGCTGCCACTGCGCGAGTTGCCGGCAGGCGGTTTCGATCACGAAGTCGCCGATCGGCACGATAAGGCCGGTCGATTCCGCAACCGGAATGAACTCGTTGGCCGGAATCAGCCCGTGCTGCGGATGATTCCAGCGCACCAGCGCTTCGAAGCCGGTAATGCAGCGCTGCGTCAGATCGATCTTCGGCTGATAGGCGAGGAACAGCTGGCCTTCGCTGAGCGCGACGCGCAATTGCTGTTCCCACTTCATCAGATGGTCCGCGCGATGCGACAGATGCGGCGAATAGAACTGGTAGCAGTTCTTGCCGGCGTCTTTCGCGCTGTACATCGCGAGGTCGGCTTTCTTGAGCAGGTCGATTTCGTTTTCGTTCGCGACCGAGTACAGCGCGATGCCGATGCTCGCATGCAGTACGAACGAGCTGCCGCGGACCTCGAACGGTTTCGAGAACGCTTCGCCGGCCGCTTCGGCGAGCGCGACCGCGCGCTTCTCGACGTCGTCGCCCTTGAGCACGACGACGAACTCGTCGCCGCCGATGCGCGAGAGCGCGCCGCCTTCGCCGACCGCCGCGGCGAGGCGCGAGGCGGTCATCTGCAGCACGATGTCGCCGGCATTGTGGCCGAGTGTGTCGTTGACGGTCTTGAAGTTGTCGAGATCGATGAAGAGGATCGCGAGACGCCCGAGATTGGACGGCTGCGCGACGTCGTGGCGCAGCGCCTGCAGCGTCGCGTAGCGGTTGCGCAGGCCGGTCAGCAGATCGTATTCGACGAGGTGCGTCATCTCGCGCTCGCGGCCGAGCAGCTTGCCGATCAGTCCGGTCGCGACCGCGAAGAAGCTCAGCATCGCGAGCGAGATGAAGCTCGCCATCAGCAGATAGACGTTGCGCGTGTGGTTGTAGTCGGCGAATTCTTCGGCTTGCGAAAGACCGACCAGCACGCCGAGCGGATAGCCGTCGATATGCCGGTACGAGACGATGCGCGTGACGCCGTCGATCGAATCGACGTAGGTGCCCGACACGTGTTCCGAAGTCGGATACGTGCCGCTCGCGGTGAAGGTGCCGCTCGCATCGTTGGTGCGGCCGGTGCGCCGCGCGAGCACGGTGCCGTTGTCCGAGATCACCGCGATCACGCCTTCGCGGCCGATGGCGGCGTTGTTGTAGAAGTCGGACGTGAAATAGCCGGGGTCTTCCGAGACCACGACGACGCCCGCGAACGAGCCGTCCGGATGATTGAGGCGGCGCGTCATCTGCAAGGTCCAGTGACCCGACACGCGGCCGAGCACCGGCTTGCTGATGTACAGCTGGTCGTCGTTCTCGTGTTCGTGGACCTTGAAGTGCTCGCGGTCGGACAGATCGATGTGCTTCGGGTTGAGTTCGGCCGTATTGGCGATCAGCTTGCCGTGTTCGTCGATCAGCGAGACCTGGACGAGTGTTTCGCTTTGCACGACGCCTTTTTCGACGGTGCTCGCGAGATCGAAATGATTCGGCGTTTTTTCAAACTCGTATTTGACGAAGCGCGTGATCTGATCGACCTGGTGAATCGCCTTGATCGTATGCTGTTCGAGTGCCGCGGAAAGAATCGCGGAAGAGGCCATGGCCTCGCGGTAAGTCGCCTCTTTTTCCACCGACAGCCGCGCGAAAATCACGGTCCAAAGCAGGATCAGGACCAGCACGCCGAGCGCGGGAATGACGAGCAACGCCCGCCGGCGCGTGAATGCCGGGTCGCGGCGCGGCCTGGCTTCGCGCGGGTCGGAGAAGCGGGACTGACTCATCGTGAGGCCCGTTGCCGGGTATGGGCTCGGCATGAATGCCCGGGCATCGACTGCGCTGATTTCATGGATGGCTGCATGGTGACCGAGAGGGTGCCAAAGCTGCTGCGCAGAAGGGGCGGGCGTGGCGCCGTGCCTGACAGTCCACAGATCATCGAATTCCTTCCGATATTACTGAATGAGGTTGGATTAAGGAAGCGTCAGGGCATGGGGTATACGCTGGCGCGGCGCGCACTTGCCTTGAACCGGATTGGCCCTGCATGCCGGCAATGTTTATGCCGCAATACATGCGTGATTTCTCGAATAGGTTTTCTCGAACGGCATGGACCTGCGTGGGTTTTCCGGTCGCGCATCGGTCATTCAATATGCATCGGTTGCAATTGCCATGCCTTACGATGCGGCCTTTTGTGGTTCGGCGCGGCAAGATAGGGCGTCAGGTGATGCCGCCCGAGCGTGCCTGCGCCTTGCCCGAGTGATGTCGCTATGCAACGTGCGTTGCTTGCGGCGTCGCTCATCGGGCCGCTTATCGGGCCATTCACGTCAGCCGGCACGTACCGTCGACGATCGTCACCGAAGGCCCGCCGATCCAGATCTTGCCGCGCGCATCGTCGTAAAGAACCGACACCTCGCCCGCGCGCCCGAGCACGGTGCCTTGACGCACCGTGTAGCGCGGGCCGGGCCGCCGTTGCTGCGCGTTCAGCAGACCCGCGAGCGCGGCGTTGGCGCTGCCCGTCACCGGGTCTTCGCCGACGCCGAAAGCGCGGCCCGCCATCAGGCAGCGGACTTCGAACGTCGCGGGACCCTCGGCATCGTGCGGGCCGTAGACCGCGAGCCCATGCGTGTCGGCCGCGTGCACGAGGTCGGCGAGCGCGGCCGCGTCGGGTTCGAGCGCGAGACAGCTGCGCGCCGAATCGACCCGCACGACGAGCCACGGCGCACCGTTGTCGACCGCGCACGGGGCGGCGCTGAAATCGATCGCATTGCTACGTAAAGCCGCCGCAAGTGTTTCGTAATGGCGTTCGGCCAGCGGCGTGACGCGCGCGGGCGGCGCGGCGAAGGCCCATGCGTTGCGTGTGCCGTCGGCGTCATGCAAGGCTTCGAGTTCGATGAGCCCGACGCCGCACTGCTGGATCAGCTTGCCGTCCTGCTTCGGCCGATAACCGCTTTCGAGCAGCGCATGCGCGGTGCCGAGCGTCGGATGGCCCGCGAACGGCAATTCGCCGCCCGGCGTGAAGATGCGCACGCGATAGTCGGCGGCCGGATCGGTGGGCGTCGAGAGAAAGGTGGTTTCGGACAGATTGGTCCAGCGCGCGATGGCCTGCATCTGCTTCGTATCGAGCGCGTCGGCATCGAATACGACGGCCAGCGGGTTTCCTTTGAACGGCGTCGACGTGAAGACGTCGACCTGTTTGAAACGGACGGTGTGAGCGGGCATCGGCATGATTCGGCGCATCCGGCGTGAAGGGCGTTCGCGGATTCTATCCGTGTCCGCGCTGCCGATCCAGTTCGCTCGATAAGCCAAACGCGCCGCAGGTGGCTCACACTCTGCGGCGCGTTTCAAATGCCATGCGCGGTGAATTGCGCGTGAACGGTTCGTTAATTGTTTGCGACGGCGGGCCGATGCCGACGGCATCGCCGTGCCATGTCACGCTCCGCGCGGATCGGCACGACCCGTCGATGCGCGATGCCTTATTCGACCTCGGCGATCATCTCGATCTCGACGCATGCGCCGAGCGGAATCTGCGCGACGCCGAACGCCGAGCGCGCATGCTTGCCGCGCTCGCCGAACACGTCGGCGATAAGTTCGGACGCGCCGTTCGTGACCAGATGCTGCTCGGTAAATTCGAGCGTCGAATTGACGAGGCTCATCAGCTTGACGATGCGCTTGACGCGGTTCAGATCGCCGACGTGCGCATGCAGCGTGGCGAGCAGATCGATCGCGATCGAGCGCGCCGCAGCCTTGCCTTCTTCGGTATCGAGCGTCGCACCGAGCTTGCCGGCCCACACCTTGCCGTCCTTTTTGGCGATGTGGCCGGACAGGTAAACCGTGTTGCCGCTTTGCGCGCTCATCACATAGGCGGCGGCCGGCGCGCCCGCCGACGGCAGTTCGATGCCCAGTTCCTTGAGCTTGTCGTACACGTTCGATTGAGCCATGTTGAGTCCTCGATTCAGTGAGATTGCGTTAATGAAGACGGGGCGAAGTTTGCGCGTACAGCGCGCCGGCTTCGCCCCGATGCCGCCTGGGCGGGCGTTCAGAGCTTCGCGCGCACGAGCGCGGCGAGACGCGCGACACCTTCGTCGATTTTAGCCGGCGGCACCGTGACGAACGACAGGCGCAGCGTATTGTGCTGGGCCTCGTTCGCAAAGAACGGGCCGCCCGGCACGAACGCGACGTTCTGCGCGACCGCTTCCTCGAGCAGCTTCATGCTGTCGATCTGCGCGGGCAGATCGACCCAGATGAACATGCCGCCTTCCGGACGGTTCCAGCTCACGCCCTCAGGCATGCAGCGCGCGAGCGCGGCGAGCATCGCCTCGCACTGGTTGCGATACAGCTCGCGGATGGTCGGCACGTGCGTGTCGAGAAAGCCGTCCTTGATGACTTCGTGGACGATGCGCTGCGTGAAGCTCGGCGTGTGCAGGTCGGTGGCCTGCTTGGCCTGCACGAGCTTGAAGATCAGCTCTTCGGGCGCAATGATGAAGCCGACCCGCAGACCCGGTGCGAGCACCTTCGAGAACGAGCCGAGGTAGACGATGTGATCGGGCGCCATCGACAGCATCGTCGGCAGCGGTTCGCCCGCGTAGTCGAGCGCGCCGTAGGGGTCGTCCTCGATCACCGGGAACGGTGCGGTCTTGGCGAATTCGGCGAGCGCGCGGCGGCGCTCGACCGGCAGGCGGCGGCCGGTCGGATTCTGGAAGTTCGGCTGCGCGTAGAGCAGGCGCGCGCCCTGGGTCAGTTCCGGCTTCAGGCCTGCGGGGATCAGCCCTTGCTCGTCGGTCGGCACCTGCACGTAGCGCGGCTCGTACATCGAGAACGATTGCAGCGCGCCGAGGTAGGTCGGCGTTTCGACCAGCACCGGGCTATCCGGGCAGACCAGCACCTTGCCGAGCAGATCGAGCGCCTGCTGTGAGCCGGTCGTAATCAGCACCTGCGACGCTCGGATCTGCACCCCGTTGCTCGAATAGCGCTGCGCGATCCATTCGCGCAGCGGCAGATAGCCTTCGGTCGCGCTGTATTGCAGCGCGGCGGCGGGCGTGTCGCGCAGGATGCGGTCGGCGGCTTCGCGCATGCGCTCGGCCGGGAAGGTGGCCGGCGCGGGCAGGCCGCCTGCGAACGAAATGACCTCGGGCCGCTCCGTTACCTTCAGGATCTCCCGAATCGCGGAGCTCGTGAGCTTGCGCGCGCGTTCGGACAATTGCCACGTCGGGGCTTTCAGGTCGCTTTGGTCCATGCTCTCCTCTGCTTGGTATTTCTGGAACCGGTCAAATTATCGATTATCGCGCGACTCGGCGGGGAGCGCCGCTGGAGCAGGCCACCGGGCACGAAACCGCGGGGTCGCACGCGCTGCTTTATGCGAGGGTCCGCGGGCCCTCGGGTGTTTCGAATTCGGCGACGAGCGCCGCGGCGCCGTCGCCAGGCTGCACGTCGAGCAGATGCGCGGCGCCGAGCCAGCGCAATTGCTCGCCGATCAGTTTGGCCTGCGGATGCACGGCTCTCAGCGTCTTCAACGCGAGATTCGCCGGCGCCAGCACCTGCGACGGCTGCCGCGTCGTCTCCCACTGGATCAGCGAGGGCAGCACGCCGTCGCCGGCACCTTGCCAGGCCGGGAACGCGCCGTCGTCGGGCACGGTCAGGCCCCATGTGAAATCGCCGCGCGTCATCGGCACGACCGGCGCAATGCGCTGCGGATACTGCGCCTGCCAGGTTGCGAGATGCCTCGGCCGCTCGACGCGCGCGACCCAGTGCGACAGATACGGCCCGTTTTCGAGCCGCGCGTGCGTCGCCGGGTCGTCGAGCGCGAAGAAGCGCGGGCGCGGCGTGCCGCTCCCGGCCTCCGCCGGCGCATGCGGATCGAGCGCAATCACTTCCAGATAGACGCCGCCCCACAGGCTCAGCAGGCGGTTGTGCGTGCGCATCAGCGGATGCGCGCCGCCGCCCGCCGGCGCGACGCCGAGTCTCGCGGCGACGTACTGGACACCCTCGTCGAGGGTGCGGGCGGAAATCACGAGGTGATCGAGACTGAGCGAATGAGCTGTCATGGCTAAGCGACGCGGAGCGGCGAAAACGGGGGGCTGGCAACGAGGCCGCAGCGCGCGAGGTGTAATAAAGGCGGCGCTGCCGGGGCCGTAAGCATAACCGTTTGCCGGATCGGCGGGCCATGCGGATGGCTGGCGGAGCGTGGTTTGCAGTCCGCGGCGGCGCGCTTGCAACGTATTTGCGAGGTCTGCGCGCCGCGCCATCACGCTTCGTGACGCTTCAATGTAGCGGCCGCAACCGGCACAGTAACGGTACAATCGACACGATACTATTCGGTACAGTTGGAGCCCGTCATGTCCGTCCCGCTTGCCCAGATTCCCGCCCCACACGACACGGCGTCGCTGACGCTGGTCGAGCAGCTCGTCCAGTGGGCGTGCCGCCGCATCGAGGAGCGCGTGTTCCGCCCCGGCATGCGCATGCCGTCGATCCGCAAGCTCGCGCTCGACAAGGGCGTGTCGCGCTTCACGGTGGTCGAGGCGTACGAGCGGCTGGTCGCGCAAGGCTATCTGGAATCGCGGCGCGGCTCCGGCTTCTACGTGCGCGAGCGGCAGAGCAGCGCGACGTTCAGCGAACGGCCCCCGCGCGCCGAAACCTTGCCGGCGCCGGCGAATATCGACGTGGTCTGGCTGCTGCGCAACATGCTCCACACCGGCGCGCGGCCCGAGCGCAGCCCCGGCCTCGGCTACCTGCCGGCGCGCTGGCTCGACGGCGACCTGATTACCAACGCGCTGCGCACGCTCGGCCGGCAAAGCGGCGCGCAGATGCTCGGCATCGGCACCGCGCAGGGTTTTCTGCCGCTGCGCCAGCAATTGCAGACGCGGCTCGAGGAACTGGAGATCGGCGCGTCGCCCGAGCAGATCGTGATGGTGTCGGGTGTCACGCAGGCGATCGACCTGATTTCGCGCATTTACGTGAAGCCGGGCGATGCGGTGATCGTCGGCGATCCGGCGTGGTTCCAGATGTTCGCCTGTTTCGCCGCGCAGGGCGCGCGGCTCGTCGGCATGCCGTACACGCCGGACGGCCCCGATCTCGACGCGCTCGAAGCGCTCGTGCAGGAATGGCGGCCGAAAATGCTCGTCATCAACTCGGTGCTGCAGAACCCGACCGGCACGTCGCTCTCCGCCGCCCAGGCGTTCCGCATCCTGCGCCTCGCCGAGGCGTACGACTTCATCGTCGTCGAGGACGACATCTACGGCGACCTGTGCCCGCCCGGCTACCCGGGCACGCGGCTCGCGAGCCTCGATCAGCTGAAGCGCGTGATCTACCTCGGCAGCTTTTCGAAGACGCTCGCGCCGAATCTGCGCGTCGGCTTTATCGCGTGCGGGCCGGACGTCGCGCGGGTGGTCAGCAACCAGAAGATGCTGGTCGGCATGACGAGCCCCGAGCTCAACGAGCGCGTGATCTACAAGATTCTGACCGAAGGCCACTACCGGCGGCACGTCGAGCGCGTGCGCGCGCGGCTCGACGGCGTGCGCGACAAAGCCGTGCGGGTGCTCGAAAAGACCGGCCTGAAACTGTTTCTGACGCCGACGGCCGGCATGTTCCTGTGGGCCGACACCGGCGTCGACGCGGGCGCGCTCGCCGCGGCCGGGCACGAGGCCGGCTTCCTGCTGACGCCGGGCGGGCTGTTTTCGCCGCAGCAGTCGCCGAGCACGTGGATGCGCTTCAATATCGCCAATTGCGGCGATCCGGAATTGCCGGCGTTTCTGAGCCGCTATCTCGACGGCGTCGCGCGCCGCCCGGCCTGAACTGTCCGGCCCCCCTTGAAACCGCGCCGGGGCGTCCCCATTTGCGCGAACGATCCGGCGCGGCCTCGCTCGCACTTTGATGTGAGCCTCGGCCCGCCCGCGGGACCCGGACGCGGGTTCGAACCCCGGTTCGCCGCGGTTCGATACCTTGTCGCCCGGCACCCCATCGCCCGAAACCTGATTCGCAACAGAGAGGAAGTCCGACCATGGCCCAAGAAACCATGAGCTTTCAGGCAGAAGTGAAGCAGCTTCTGCAACTGATGATCCATTCGCTGTACAGCAACAAGGAAATCTTTCTGCGCGAGCTGATCTCGAACGCGTCCGACGCGGCCGACAAGCTGCGCTTCGAAGCGATCGAAAACAGCGCGCTGTACGAAAACGATCCGAACCTGCGGATTCGCGTCTCGTACGACAAGGCTGCGCGCACCGTCACGATCGACGACAACGGCATCGGCATGAGCCGCGACGAAGCGATCGCGAACCTCGGCACGATCGCGCGCTCGGGCACCAAGGAGTTCTTCGGCAAGCTGTCGGGCGACCAGCAGAAGGATGCGGCGCTGATCGGCCAGTTCGGCGTGGGCTTCTACTCGGGCTTTATCGTTGCCGACAGGATCACGGTCGAGACGCGCCGCGCCGGTTTGCCGGCCGCCGAAGGCGTTCGCTGGGAAAGCGCGGGCGAGGGCGATTTCGCGGTCGAGCAGATCGAGCGCGCCGCGCGCGGCACGACCATCACGCTGCATCTGCGTGCCGACGAGGACGAACTGCTGTCGTCGCATCGCCTGAAGTCGATCATCCAGAAGTACTCGGACCACGTCGCGCTGCCGATCCTGATGCAGAAGGAAGAGTGGGACGCGGAAAAGAGCGAGATGGTCACGAAGGACGAGGACGAGACCGTCAACCAGGCGAGTGCGCTGTGGACCCGCTCGAAGAACGACATCAGCGACGAGCAGTACAGGCAGTTCTATCAGCACATCTCGCACGATCATCAGGACCCGCTCACGTGGACGCATAACCGCGTCGAAGGCCGCAGCGAATACACGCAACTGCTGTACGTGCCGGCGCACGCGCCGTTCGATCTGTGGAACCGCGAGCAGCGCGGCGGCCTGAAGCTGTACGTGAAGCGCGTGTTCATCATGGACGACGCCGAGCAACTGCTGCCCACGTATCTGCGCTTCGTGAAGGGCGTGGTCGATTCGGCCGATCTGCCGCTCAACGTATCGCGCGAAATCCTGCAGGAAAGCCGCGACGTGAAGGCGATTCGCGAAGGCGTGACGAAGCGCGCGCTGTCGATGCTCGAAGAACTTGCCAATTCGGACAACGACGCCGACAAGGAAAAGTACGCGGGCTTCTGGAAGGAATTCGGCCAGGTGCTGAAGGAAGGCATCGGCGAGGATTTCGCCAATCGCGAGCGCATCGCGAAGCTCGTGCGCTTTGCGACGACGCATACGGGCACGGCCGAACAGACCGTGGCGCTGGCCGACTACGTCGCGCGCATGAAGCCCGAGCAGAGCAAGATCTACTACGTGACCGCCGATACCTGGCAGGCCGCCGCGCATAGCCCGCACCTCGAAGTGTTCCGCAAGAAGGGCGTCGAAGTGCTGCTGCTGACCGATCGCGTCGACGAATGGATGCTGTCGTTCCTCAACGAATTCGACGGCAAGCCGCTGCAAAGCGTTGCGCGCGGCGACCTCGATCTCGGCGCGCTGGACGACGAGGAAAAGGCGGCGCAGGAGAAGGTCGGCGAGGAGTTCAAGCCGCTCGTCGAGAAGATGAAGGACGCGCTGAAGGACAAGGCGAAGGACGTGCGTCTGACGTTCCGCCTGACCGATTCGCCGTCGTGCCTCGTCGCCGACGACGGCGAAATGAGCGGCTACCTGCAGCGCATGCTGAAGGCCGCGGGCCAGGATGCGCCGTCGTTCCATCCGATTCTCGAAGTGAATCCGGAGCACGCGCTCGTGAAGGGCCTGCATGCCGATAGCGCGAATTTCGACGACTGGTGCCATCTGCTGTTCGATCAGGCGCTGCTCGCGGAAGGCGGCTCGCTCGAAGACCCGGCGAGCTTCGTGAAGCGCACCAACGCGTTGCTGCTGTCGCGCGCGGGTTGAACGTGAGTCGGGGGCGTTGATGCCGTTGCTGGATTGACGCTCCTTGGTTGAAAAATGCGCTGCTTCGGCAGCGCATTTTTTTTGCGCCCGAGGTTTTGCGCCCGATCAGGCGAACGGGTGCGGTGAGTTGTTTCGCTTGGCTGGTTTTTGTCTGACGCGTTTTTCGCATGCACTGGTGCGTTTGCATTTGCGTTATGCGTCAGATTGCAGAAGTGGCGTCGTGAACTGCCGCGATGAAGAGGGCTGCAAGACCGCGCCGCTATAATCCGACACCATGCCTATCCGTTTCGATCCCGCCGACGCGCACTGGCGTGTCGCACCTTTGCCCACCTTCAGCGCCGCGCAGAAAGACTGGCTGACTCGCGGCGGTTCCCTGACTGCTCATCTGCGTGCGCTCGGCGCGGTCGCGGTGCGCGTGACGCGCGAAGCGGTCGCGCTGCCATGGGCCGACGAAGCCGCCGCGCTCGGACTCGCGCCGCGCGCGCCCGTGTGGGTGCGCGAGGTCGTGCTGTCGGTCGAGGGCGTGCCGTTCGTCGCCGCGCATAGCGTGACGCCGCGCGCGGCGAGCGTCGGCGTGTGGCAGGCGACGCGGCGGTTGCGCACGCGGCCGCTCGCCGAATTGCTGTATAGCGACACCAGCGTCGCGCGCTCGTCGCTGGTGAGCCGCAGGGTGGGGGCGCGTCATCCGCTGTATGCGCTGGCGGCGCGGGAAATCGGCGCGGGCGTTTCGCGCGCGCCGCATGCGCTGGTCGCGCGCCGCTCGGTGTTCGAGCGGCATGGCGCGCCTTTGATGGTGACGGAGTGTATGTTGCCGGCGCTGTGGGAGTGCGTGGGGGCTTGGGGTGTTGCTGGGGCTTCCGGGGTTTCGGATGAAGAGCGCGGTGCCGGCGCACGCGGAGATCCCGTGCACGCCGCGCATACGGCCTATGCCCACCAGCGCGAACACGGCCGCCCGCTCGCGCGATGCCGTGACGAAGGCCATCGCTCATGACGCTCAAGCGCTGCTTTCCGCCGGTCGTCGATGCCCATACGCGGGTGCTGATTCTGGGCAGTTTGCCGGGCGAGATGTCGTTGGCGCATGGGCAGTACTATGCGCATAAGCAGAACAAGTTCTGGGCGCTTGTTGGGGAGGCAATAGAGCAAAATCTGGTCGGTATGGACTATGCAACTCGTCTCGATAAGCTGCTCGAATACCGCATCGGTTTATGGGACGTCGTTGCAGAGGCCCGTCGTATCGGGAGTCTCGATAGCCGCATACGCGACCATGCGAGCAATGACCTGGTCGCTCTTGTCGATACATTGCCGAATCTGGTCACCATCGCCTTCAATGGCGGGACCGCAGCCAAAATCGGCATGAATGCGCTTGGCGAGCGCGGTGGGCAATATAGACTGCTCCGCCTGCCATCAAGCAGTCCCGCCTATGCCACAGTCCCATACGCAGAAAAGTTGGCCGTTTGGCGGCAACTGCGGGAATCGAATTGACGCGTCCGAACGTGGTCTCGCGTCAGCGGGAATCCTGGCGTGTCTGGTGGTTACCAACGGCCAAACAATCGGTCTAGCGCTGAAATAATCTCGTCTTGCCGGTGATGCAGCGACGTAACGGATTGGCTTAATTCAGTGCGTGGAATCGCGCTCAGTGTCGGCGTATCCAGCATGCACTCGATGCCTTCGATCGTGAAAACAGGTATCAGGTCAGGCGGAAGAGGAACTGGGGCAAAGCTGTCCAATCGTCGCAACGGGATAACCACGCGTGTCGCCAGACCGGATAAATGGTTGCCTTGGACATCAACAACATAAGGCACCGCTGGACGTTGGCCCGGATTGGGAAATACGTCGAAACGGGCCATCAGAACGCCCGGTATTGAGCGAGCGGCAGGCCATCGCGCTCAACCATCTCGTTATAGGCCTCGATAAAACCGGCGTACTTGATGGCCCACTGGCGATCCTTTTCCACTTGAACGGCTTGACGCAGTGCCCGCTCGCAAGTTTGCGAGAAATTGATACCGAGTGCCTTGGCATCCTTGTAGACGTCTTCGGGCAGGCTAATGTTCGTGGCCCGACGAGGAGTCACATCGGCGGCTGGATGACGCATGGCGTTGCTCATTATGTGGGTGAATTATGCGCATTTTAGCCCACATAAAAACGTTGAATCTTGATTGGTGAGCGATTGGCCATGCGAGCAACGATTTGGCCGCTTTGGCCGTACGGTTGAACGACGGTACTGTCGGTCAGGCCTGCGGGGTTGGGAGCGGCGGAGTTGGCCCCTTGATAGAATCGCCCGCATTCAATGACAACGGTAACCGATACGATGACGGCATCTCTGAGCAGCGACCTCGACTTCTTCAATCTGCTGGCGGATAACCATTTGCGGCTTGTCGGCACGCCGCTGGTCGAGGGCGGAATCTCCGGCGCCGACGCGGCCCGCTGGCTCTACGAAAGCGCGCCGTTCTGCGTGCTCGCGCACAACACCGACGCCGACCCCCGTTTCATCTACGCGAACGAAGCGGCTCAACGCTGCTTCGAATACGACTGGGACGGCATGACGGCCTTGCGTTCGAGGCTTTCGGCCGAACACCCGAATCGGGACGAGCGCGACAGGTTGCTCGAATCGGTGCGATTGCACGGGTTCGCGACCGGTTATCGCGGCCTGCGCATCTCGAGTTCGGGAAGACGATTCTGGATCGAGGACGTCACGGTCTGGAATCTGCTCGATAGCGAAGGCGTTTATCGGGGGCAGGCCGCAACGTATCGCAACTGGCAGGACGCCTGAGCGCGGCGACAGACGCTTCGGGAGCATCGTATCGGTCTACGGGACGTCGCTGCCAAGGCGCGTCGCGATGGCAGTTTCGCTAGCCGTGTAGTCGATCGATACCGGCTTCTGCGTCTGCCATCGAGCCACCCCGCGCATGCTTGCGTTCCCCATGCGCGCCAGTTCGAAGTAGGGCGGCAGCTTGTCTGCGATTGACGCCGAGTGTTGCCCCGTCGAATGCTATGCTCTCGTTCGACCAAAAATTGCGCCCGTGGCGCGACATCCTCACATGACGAAACTGATCAAGCGCGCTTCGGCCGAGGCGCGTGCTTTCCGTAACCGCGATGCCGACGCCGATGCCGTTGGCGGCAAGCAGAAAATCGCCCGTAATGCCCGCAGTACTTCCCGCGGCGCGGGCCGCACGAACGGCGCCGATAACGACCTGCGCGACGCGCCGCAAATCGAAGCCCCGCGCAAGCCGCGTTTCGCGCCGGTGACGTTCTCGGAAGAGGGCGGCGTGCGCTACCTGCATTTCGGCACGGAATGGGTGCAAGGCGCGATGCGTCTGCGCAAGCCCGATCACATCGAACTCGAATACGCGCAGCAGATGATGGCCTGGCTGCTGTTCCTCGAAACGCCGAAGCGCATCGTGCAGCTCGGTCTCGGCGCGGCCTCGCTGACCAAGTTCGCGCACCGCTTCCTGAAGCGCGCCAAGGTCGAGGCGATCGAAGTGAATCCGGCGGTCGTCGTGGCCGCGCGCACGATGTTCGAGTTGCCGCACGACGACGCGCGCCTGACCGTGCGCGAAGCCGATGCCTGGGACTTCGTCAACGACGGCGCGAACCACGGTACGATCGGCGCGCTGCAGATCGACGTCTACGACGCGACCGCGCGCGGCCCGGTGCTCGACAGCGTCGCCTTCTATCGTGCGGCGCGTGCGTGTCTGAGCGACGCGGGCATCGTCACGGTGAACCTGTTCGGCGACCATCCGAGCTTCGTGCGCAACATGAAGCGTCTTAACGAGGCATTCGACGGCCGCGTGGTTGCGCTGCCCGAAGTGCACGACGGCAATCGCATCGCGATCGCATTCTCGGGCCCGGCGCTCGAGGTGCCGTTCGCGAGGCTCGAAACCCGCGCGAAGCTGATCGAAGCGCAACTCGGCTTGCCGGCGCGCAAGTGGATCAGGGGGCTGCGCGAATCGACGGGGCAGAGCGGCGCTTCGTTTGCGATCTGATCGCCGTAGCGGCTGGCTGAGGTAAGCCGGCCGGCGAGCCGCATCGCGGCGGCGCGTTGCCGCCGCATGGCCTCGCGTGCCGCTACGTGCCCCGGCATGCCGATACATACCGCTACGATATGCGCCTTGCCGCGCGCCGTTGCGCCTCGGGTCGTCCCTGCTTGACCGGGCGTTCGGGGCTCCTATACTCTTTCGAAGCTTTCGGGGCGTCCGTGGCCGACCGCGGGACGACCACCCGCTGTGATTCCACCTCCCGTCGACCACGGGCAAACAATTCAAATAGGAAAGAGGAGACGTCATGGCTCACGACGCCGACGTGAAGAAGGCCAGCAAGCACTGGCTCTGGCTGTTGCTGCTGCCCTGGATCGCGATGATCTGGGTGCCGTCCTACAACAAGGTCGAGCCGCAGCTGTTCGATTTCCCGTTCTTTTATTGGTATCAGCTTCTCTGGGTGCTGATCAGCGCGGTCATTACCGCGTTCGTCTACAACAAGACCAAATCCCGCTATACGGGCCGCTCGCAAGGGGGCGCACAACAATGAACCCCATTGCAACGTTCGTCTTCGTTCTGTTTTTTATCGGCGTCACGATTCTCGGTTTCGTCGCGGCGCACTGGCGGCGCGGCGATCTGGCCCATCTCGAAGAGTGGGGGCTCGGCGGCCGGCGCTTCGGCACGATCGTCACGTGGTTCCTGCTCGGCGGCGACCTCTACACCGCCTACACGTTCGTCGCGGTGCCGGCGCTCGTGTTCGGTGCGGGTGCAACCGGTTTCTTCGCACTGCCGTACACGATCCTGATCTATCCGTTCGCGTTCGTCGTGTTCCCGAAGCTGTGGAGCGTCGCCAAGCGCCACGGCTACGTGACCTCGGCCGACTTCGTCTCGGCGCGTTACGGCAGCCGCATGCTGGCGCTCGCGATCGCCGTGACCGGCATCGTCGCGACGATGCCGTACATCGCGCTGCAACTGGTCGGTATCGAAGTGGTGATCGGCGCGCTCGGTTTCGACACGACCGGCTTCGTCGGCGATCTGCCGCTCATCATCGCGTTCGCGATCCTCGCGGCCTACACGTACACCTCGGGCCTGCGCGCGCCGGCGATGATCGCGGTGGTCAAGGACATCCTGATCTACGTGACGATCTTCGCCGCGATCATCGTGATTCCGCCGCAACTGGGCGGCTTCGGCCATATCTTCGGCGCGGTGCCGCCGGCCAAGCTGCTGCTGAAGTCGCCGGACGTCTCGAATCTGAACGGCTATAGCGCCTACGCGACGCTCGCGGTCGGCTCGGCGCTCGCGCTGTTCCTGTATCCGCACTCGATCACGGCGGTGCTGTCGTCGAAGTCGGGCAACACGATCCGCCGCAACATGGCGCTCTTGCCGGCCTATTCGCTCGTGCTCGGTCTGCTCGCGCTGCTCGGCTTCATGGCGCTCGCGGCCGGCGTGAAGGACATGCCGGAGTTCGTGCCGTATTTCAAGGCATTCGGCCCGAACTTCGCGGTGCCGGCGCTGTTCCTGCACTTCTTCCCGTCGTGGTTCGTCGGCGTGGCGTTCGCGGCGATCGGTATCGGCGCGCTGGTGCCGGCGGCGATCATGTCGATCGCGGCGGCGAACCTGTACACGCGTAACGTGCACAAGGAGTTCATCAACCGCAACATGACGCACGAGCAGGAGACCAACGTCGCGAAGCTGGTCTCGCTGATCGTCAAGGTCGGCGCGGTCGCGTTCATTCTCGGCCTGCCGCTCACGTACGCGATCCAGCTGCAACTGCTCGGCGGTATCTGGATCATCCAGACGCTGCCGGCGATCGTGCTCGGTCTCTACACGCGCGTGCTTGACTACCGGGGCCTGCTGATCGGCTGGGCAGCAGGCATCGCGACCGGCACGTGGATGGCGATTTCGCTGAAGCTCGCCGGTTCGATCTTCACGATCCACCTGTTCGGCATGGCGATTCCGGGCTATGCGGCGGTGTGGTCGCTGATCGTGAACCTCGTGGTGGCGGTCGTGGTGAGCCTGCTCGTGCGCGTGGTCGGCATGCAGGGCGGCGAGGACCGCACGAGTCCGGAAGACTATCTGGACATGGCCGAAAGCTGATGGATTTGCGGCTTCCGTCGTTCCGGAGCGGTTCCGGATTTTGATGGCATGCTGAAAACGCAACGCCCGCAGACGAAAGTTTGCGGGCGTTGCTGTTTGTGTGGCGCTTCGTGGCGGGGTGGCGGAGTCGTTTTGCGACGCGTTCATGGTGCGTCACCAGGGCTTGGCTTTGGTTTTGGCCTCTGGCCGGTGCCCCGGCCGTGACCGCCTACCGTGACGCCCGGCGCTGGGCCGGATGATGCCGCGCGGTACGTTCGCCGTATGACTGCCGCGATGCGCCGCTCAAACCTGCGGCGGCAGCGTGACCATCCACTTCAGGCCGAAGCGGTCTTCCACGATGCCGAACCCTTCGCTCCAGAACGTCTTCTGGAACGGCATCACGACCTGACCGCCATCGGCGAGTGCGTTGAAGCTTTTTTCGGCGATGGCGCTGTCTTCGACGGTCAGCGACAGACTGAAGCCGTTGAACGAACCGGCTGCGGGATCGCAGGCGCCGTCGGAGGCCATCCAGAAGGTCGTGCCGAGCTGCACGTTGGCGTGCATGATCTTGTCCGCGAGTTCGGGGCGCGGCGGGTTGTTCGGGTCGGGCGGCGCATCCCTGAAGTGCATCTTGAAGATCACCTGAGCGCCGAGCTTTTCGCTGTAGTAGTCGAGCGCTTCCTCGCAACGGCCGTTGAAAAACACGTAAGGCTGAACGTACATGATCGTCTCCTTGAAAGATCAGGCGTGGGCCGACTGCCGCCGTTTCTCCGCGCGTGACGGCGAGACGGGGCGGGTGTGGGGTCGATTGTAGTCGTCTGCCGTGCGTGGTTTGTGACGGTGAGGCGCAGGAGTAGGCGGCGTGGTGTGGGAGCGTGCGGACGTCGGGTGCCTTGCGAGTTGGGTATCGGCTTGGGCTGCACAAACGGCAAACGGCGAGAGGCAAACGAAACGGCCCTGAACCGCGAGGTTCAGGGCCGTCCTGTGATGATGCCTTGCGTTGCCGCTGGCCGCCGCGCGACTGGCCGCTTCATACTGCAGAGCGGCAGAGCGGCAGAGCGGCAGAGCGGCAGAGCGGCAGAGCGGCAGAGCGGCAGAGCGGCAGAGCGGCAGAGCGGCAGAGCGGCAGAGCGGCAGAGCGGCAGAGCGGCAGAGCGGCAGAGCGGCAGAGCCGACGGGCCACCGCAACCGCGGCTACGCTCCGCTCATCAACGCAGCGCGTCGATCAGCTTCTCCAGCTTCACCGCATCCGCCGCAAACGCGCGGATACCCTCGGCGAGCTTCTCGGTCGCCATCGCATCGTCGTTGACGAGGAAGCGGAACGATTTTTCATCGACCGGCACGCGCTCGATGTCCGCGTCGCCCGACATTTGCGCCGACAGCTTGCGCTCGACCGGGTCGCCGCTCTCCTGCAGCTTTTGCAGCAATTCCGGGCTGATGGTCAGCAGATCGCAGCCGGCCAGTTCGAGAATCTGCGAGGTCGTGCGGAAGCTCGCGCCCATCACCTCGGTCTTGTAGCCGAACTCCTTGTAGTACGCGTAGATGCGGCGCACCGACTTGACGCCCGGATCGTTGGCGCCGCCGTCTTTCGCTTCGTCCCACGCGCTGCCGGCGTTCTTCTTGTACCAGTCGTAGATGCGGCCGACGAACGGCGAAATCAGTTGCGCGCCCGCTTCCGCGCAGGCGGCGGCCTGGGCCAGCGAGAACAGCAGCGTCATGTTGCAGTGGATGCCTTCTTTCTGCAGCACCTCGGCCGCGCGCACGCCTTCCCAGGTGGACGCGAGCTTGATGAGCACGCGCTCGCGGCCGATGCCATGGTCCTTGTACAGCGCGATCAGCTCGCGGCCCTTGGCGATCGAGCCTTCGATGTCGAACGACAGGCGCGCGTCGACTTCGGTCGACACCCGGCCCGGGATGATCTTGAGGATTTCGGTGCCGAACGCGATCAGCAGCTGGTCGATGATCGCGCCGACCGGCTTCGACGCATGCGCCTTGACGGTCTTTTCGAGCAGCGGCCGGTAATCGTCCTTCTGTACGGCCTTCAGAATCAGCGACGGATTGGTGGTCGCGTCCCGCGGCTTGTATTGCGCAAGCTGCTGGAAGTCGCCGGTGTCGGCCACGACGGTGGTGTATTGCTTGAGTTGATCGAGTGCGGTTGTCATGTTCGAGCCTTCTGGGCGCGCGTGCGCCGTGGTTCAGGAGAAATGAGATTGCCGCCGTACCGGCAGGAAGAGCCGGTGCCGGCGGCCGCGGGTCACGCCGCAGCGCGTCCCATGATAGGGCTGGGACGCGCTGCCGGATGCATCTATTCTATGGCGGATCGTCGAGGACGGCATAAACGGCGGGCCTTTGCGATCCGTTCGCGCGCATAGGCCGTGCCTGGGCGCTTCAGGCGCGCCGCGCGTTCAACACCACTTGCGTCACCACGCCTGCGACCAGCCCCCAGAACGCCGAGCCGATCGACAGCAGCGTGAGCCCCGAGGCGGTCACCATGAACGTGACGAGCGCGGCTTCGCGCTGCCTCGCGTCCTGCATCGCGTTGGCGAGGCCGCTCATGATCGAGCCGAACAGCGCGAGCGCCGCGACCGACACGACCAGCGCCTTCGGCAACGCGGCGAACAGCGCGGCGATCGTCGCGCCGAAGATGCCCGCGAGCAGATAGAAAATGCCGCCCCAGACCGCCGCCGTGTAACGCTTGGCGGGATTCTCGTGGGCTTCGGGGCCGGTGCAGATCGCTGCCGTGATCGCCGCGAGATTGATGCCGTGCGAGCCGAACGGCGCGAGTAGTAGCGAGGCGATGCCGGTCGTCGCGATCAGAGGCGCGGACGGCGTCGTGTAGCCGTCCGCGCGCAGCACCGCGATGCCGGGCACGTTCTGCGAGGCCATCGCGACCACGAACAGCGGAATGCCGATGCTCACGCTCGCCGCCACCGAGAGCGCCGGCATCGTGAACACCGGATGCGCGAGCGCGATGTGAAAGTGGCTGAAATCGAGCAGCCCGAGGGCGCCGGCGGCGATCGTGCCGGCCACGAGCGTCGTGACGATCGCGTAACGCGGCGCGAAGCGTTTGACGATCAGGTAGGTGAAGAACATCGTCAGCACGAGCGCGGTCTGGAACTGCGCGGCGCGGAAAATCTCGATGCCGATCTCGAACAGGATGCCCGCGAGCAGCGCCGCCGCGATGCCGGCCGGAATCTTCTTCATGAGCGTGTCGAACCAGCCGGTCAGGCCGACCAGCGTCAACAGCGCCGCGCAGACGATAAAGGCGCCGATCGCCTGCGCGTAGTCGACATTCGGCAGCGACGATATCAGCAGCGCCGCGCCCGGCGTCGACCACGCGATCACGATCGGCGCGCGAAAGCGCAGCGACAGGCCGATCGTGCACAGCGCCATGCCGATCGAGAGCGCCCAGATCCACGAGGAAATCTGCGCGTCGCTCAGATGCGCGGCCCGGCCCGCCTGGAACATCAGCACGAGCGAACTGGTGTAGCCGGTCATCGCCGCGACGAAGCCGGCGACGATCGCGGACAGCGACGTATCGGCGAGCGGATTGAGACGCCCGGGCGGCGTGGTGGCGGGGGACAGCTGGGGTGAAGGAGGCGAACTCATGCGAATACTTTCTTGTTGTCGAAGTTAAAGCGGAGTGATTCTGCTGCGTGGGCGACGTCGGCCACGCGGAGGCGGGTGGCCTGCGCCCAGGGTGTCATTTGCTCAACACGCGCATGGCCGTCTCGAGCCCCGCGAGCGTGAGCGGATACATGCGATGCCCGAGCACCTCGCGGATCGCGCTAACCGACTGCCGGTACGGCCATAGCGCTTCCGGCTCGGGATTGAGCCACGCGAAGTGTGGGAAATGATCGGCGAGGCGGCGCAGCCACACCGCGCCGGCTTCGGCGTTGTTGTACTCGACCGAGCCGCCCGGCTGCAAAACCTCGTACGGGCTCATGGTCGCGTCGCCGACGAAGATCAGCTTGTAGTCGGGCGTGAACTTGTGCAGCACGTCCCACGTCGGCGTGCGCTCGGCATGGCGGCGCCGGTTGTTCTTCCACAGGAAGTCGTACACGCAGTTGTGGAAATAGTAGAACTCGAGGTGCTTGAACTCGGCCTTGGCGGCGGAAAACAGCTCCTCGGTGCGCTTGACGTGGTCGTCCATCGAGCCGCCGACGTCGAGCAGCATCAGCACCTTCACGTTGTTGTGCCGCTCGGGCACCATCTTCAGATCGAGCCAGCCGGCGTTCGCCGCCGTGCTGCGGATCGTGTCGGGCAGATCGAGTTCCTCGGCCGCGCCTTCGCGCGCGAAGCGGCGCAGCCGCCGCAGCGCAACCTTGATGTTGCGCGTGCCGATTTCGACCTGGTCGTCGTAGTCGCGATAGGCGCGTGCTTCCCAGACCTTGACCGCCGTGCGGTTGCAGGCCGCGTCGCCGCCGATGCGCACGCCTTCCGGGTTATAGCCGCCGTTGCCGAACGGCGACGTGCCGCCCGTGCCGATCCATTTGCTGCCGCCTTCGTGGCGCTCCTGCTGCTCGTCGAACAGTTCCTTGAGGCGCTCCATCAGCTTGTCGAGGCCGCCCATCGCCTCGATCTGCGCCTTTTCCTCGGGCGACAGATCGCGTTGCAGCTTCTTCTTGAGCCAGTCGAGCGGAATGTCGAAGGCGAGTTCCGAGGTGGCCGCGACGCCGTTGAAATAGGCGCCGAACGCCTGGTCGAACTTGTCGAAGTACTGTTCGTCCTTCACGAGCGTGATGCGCGCGAGGTAGTAGAACTCGTCGAGCGACGGCGCGATCACGTTGGCCTTCAGCGCTTCGAGCAGCGTCAGGTATTCCTTCACCGAGACCGGCAGCCTGGCGGCGCGCAGCGAGTAGAAGAAGTCGATCAGCATGCTGGGTGTCCTGCGGCGGCGGAAGGTCGGGCGGCGCTGCGGCCGGGCGGGCTCGAAAGGGCCCGGTGGCGATCGGCAGCGCCCACGCGACGCGGGTTAGCGGTTGTTACGGTTCATGAAGAGCAGCCGCTCGAACAGGTTCACGTCCTGCTCGTTCTTCAGCAGCGCGCCATGCAGCGGCGGAATGATCTGCTTCTGGTCGGCCGAACGCAGCGCTTCGGGCGGGATGTCCTCGGCGAGCAGCAGCTTGAGCCAGTCGAGCAGCTCCGAGGTGGACGGTTTCTTCTTGAGCCCCGCGACGTTGCGCAGTTCGAAGAAGCTCTGCAGCGCCGCGGCGAGCAGTTCCTTCTTGATGCCGGGGTAGTGCACCTCGACGATCTGCTGCATCGTCGTCGCGTCCGGAAACCTGATGTAGTGGAAAAAGCAGCGGCGCAGGAACGCGTCGGGCAGCTCCTTCTCGTTATTCGACGTGATGATGACGAGCGGGCGATGCTTCGCGCGTACCAGCTCGTGCGTCTCGTAGACGTAGAACTCCATGCGGTCGAGTTCGCGCAGCAGGTCGTTCGGGAATTCGATGTCGGCCTTGTCGATCTCGTCGATCAGCAGCACGCTCTGCTCGTCGGACTCGAACGCCTGCCACAGCACGCCCTTGACGATGTAGTTGCGGATGTCCTTGACGCGCTCGTCGCCGAGCTGCGAATCGCGCAGGCGCGAGACCGCATCGTATTCGTACAGGCCCTGCTGGGCCTTGGTGGTCGACTTGATGTGCCATTGCAGGAGCGGCATGCCGAGCGCGGCGGCGACTTCCTCGGCGAGCATGGTCTTGCCGGTGCCCGGCTCGCCCTTGATGAGCAGCGGACGCTTGAGCGTCATCGCGGCGTTGACCGCGAGCTTGAGGTCGTCGGTGGCGACGTACTGCGATGAGCCTTCGAAACGCATGGCGAGATGCTCGTGTTCGGGAAAAAACCCAGTATAAGTCAGAAGACCTGTTGCCCTGAAACCGGCTCGCGTAAGGTGTCGGGCGGTATCGGGCCCCGCCGTGTGCCGCGTTGCGCGGGCGCCGCGCCACGCCCGTGCGTGGGCGCGTGCGGACGGCCGTAGAAGCGCCTGCGCGGCATGCTGGACAAGGCGCGCGGGCAGGTGGCGCGGCGCTTCGGCGTCTGTGGACGTTCGGCGCGGCGTCGCGGTACAATGGGCCCGATTTTTTGCCTGCGTGGCTACCCTACAAAAAGAACGGCGCGGGCCGTTGCCTTTCTGGGCGCCCGTTTCCCCTCAAGCCAGGTTACATGCTATGAACAAATTCGTCGGCAAACACGTCGTGATCGCAGCGTTGTCGGTGCTCGCGGGCTATGCGGCCAGCGCGCAGGCAGCGGATGTCGTCGGCAATGCGAAAGCGGGCCAGGACAAGGTCGCGATGTGTATCGGCTGCCACGGTATTCCCGAATACCGCACGGCATATCCGGAAGTGTTCCGCGTGCCGAAGCTGGGCGGCCAGAATCAGGCCTACCTCGAAAACGCGCTGCATGCCTACAAGAAGGGCGACCGCCATTTCGACACGATGCACGCCATCGCGGCCTCGCTGTCGGATCAGGACATTGCCGACATCGCCGCTTACTACGCCGCGCAAACTGCCGCTTCGCAAAACAATCCCGACAAGTGATCGGCGTCGTTAGGCGTAGGTCACCAGCTAATCAAATTCGCGGGATAGGAGATCTCATGATTAAGCCCCAACAGGCACTCCACACGATGTTCAAGGCTGCATGCGCGTCGGCGGCAGTGATCGGTCTGGTTGCAGCGAACGCCGCGCACGCGGCCGACGCGTCCAACGGCAAGGTGCTGGCCGACAGCCACAACTGCGCGGCCTGCCACGGCGTCAACCTGAACAAGCCCGTCAGCCCGGAGTATCCGAAGCTGGCCGGTCAGCATAGCGACTACGTCTACTGGGCGCTGCGTCAGTATCAGATGGGCACCGGCAATCCGCATTTCGGCCGCAACAACGCGATCATGCAGGCGCAGGTGCAAAGCCTGTCGCTCAGCGATATGAAGGACATCGCGGCGTATGTCGAATCGCTTGACGGCGATCTCGTGCAGAAGAAGTAAGCCCGCCTGAAGTCAGGTCGACGTGGGCGCCGGGTGGCCGGCGCTTGCTCCCGCGAGATTCGTCGTGCAATCGTGTGATTGCACGAACGGAGAACGAAAAACACCCCGCCTTGGCGGGGTGTTTTGCTTTGGGGGCCAGGCTTTGGCTGGCTCTCGGGTGCGTACCTGAGGTGTGTTGCGTGTCGATGAACGAGCCCGGGCCGGCGCCTCGCGCGCAGTCATGCTCGGCAGGTGCAACGTGGGCTCAGTCGCGCGTCGCGCGCCGTTCGATCCGTTGCAGATACGCGTCGGTGTCCGGCGGCGTGCCGGTGCGCTGTGCTTCCCAGATGGTCTCGCCGAGGCAGTCCATGATCGCGTGCTGCGCGTCGTGCGTCGAGCCGAGGCGGGCGGCAAGCCGGTCGTGCGCCGCGCGGATGCCGGGCGGCTGGTCGATCGACAGTTGCTCGGAGATCGCCAGATGCATCGACAGATGCAGGAACGGGTTGGTTTGCCCGCGCTCGGGCGAATAGTCCTGCGCCTGGGCGGCGGCGCCGTCGCTCAGATCGGCGTGATATTCCGGATGCTCGACGATCCAGTCGGCGGCGATGGCCTCGAGCGGCGTCAGAATTTCGCCCTGACGCTGCTTGCGCCAGGTATCGGTGAAAAAGAGGCGGACTTCGTCGCGGCTGGGATTGAACATCGTGGAACCGGTGCGTGGGAGTGGGCGCGTCGCGTGCGCGAGCCCGTTATTTTACGCCGGGGGGGCGATGGGGTGCGGGTGGGCGCTGGCGGTGCTTCCGACGGAGCGCGGCCGAGCCGCGTCGCGCGGGCGCCGCACCGTTGTTTGCGCCACGCCGCATCGCCTTTCAAACCGCAAACCGCTCACAGATCGGGCGGCGGCGTCTTTGGGCGGAACTCGCACAGCGGCTCGATCGCGCAATGCCAGCATTCGGGCCGGCGCGCCTTGCACACGTAACGCCCATGCAGGATCAGCCAGTGATGCGCATCCTGCCTGAACTCGGCGGGGGTGAATTTTTCGAGCGCCGTCTCGACCGCGCGCACGTCCTTGCCCGGCGCGAGCCCGGTGCGGTTGGCGACGCGGAAGATGTGCGTATCGACGGCGATGGTCGGATGGCCGAACGCCGTGTTGAGGATCACGTTGGCCGTTTTCCGGCCGACGCCGGGCAGACTTTCGAGCGCCTCGCGATCCTCGGGGACCTCGCCGCCGTACTGGTCGAGCAGGATGCGGCAGGTCGCGATGACGTTCTTCGCCTTCGTGCGATACAGGCCGATCGTCTTGATGTAGTCCGCGACGCCTGCTTCGCCGAGATCGAAGATTTTCTGCGGCGTATTCGCGACCGGAAACATCTTGCGCATCGCCTTGTTGACCGACACGTCCGTTGCTTGCGCGGACAGTAGCACCGCGATCAGCAGTTCGAACGGCGTCGTGTACTCGAGCTCGGTGGTTGGATGCGGATTCAGGCTCTGAAGCGTTTCGTAGATAGCGCGGCGTTTGTTCGCGTTCATGCGGAGCGTGTCGGTGGGTGGGGGGCGGCTCGGCTAACCGGGCGAATGTGCGCGGTTTCGCATGCGCTCAGCGCGGCTCGGACGGTTTGGGCGGCTTGCCGTTCCCGGGCGCCGTGCCGAGGCCGAGACGGTGGCGGCGCGCTTCGGCGGCGTCGATCTGGGCCTGCACGTCGGCGCTGACGTTCTCGGTGTTGAGCGGTCCCTGGCCTGTCGCGGTCATTTCTTCCTTCTTCTTGCGGGCGCGTTCGAGCGCGGCCTGGATGATTGCGCGTTTCTTCGCTTCGGCGTCGGCGGCGGTAGCCGTAACCGGGGCGGCAGGCGCTGCCGCGCCACCCTCGGCTGACGCCGCGGCCGCTACGCTTGCCGGACTCACCGCGGCGCCGGCGCTGCCAGCTCGCCGCGCCGCAGCACGCGCTTCGGCGGCGTCGCGTTCGCGCGCAAGACGCGTTTCGTGGCGGTGATGCCGCTCGCGCGCGGCATCGGCCTGGCCTTGGCTCCACGCATCCCAGCCGGTCGCCTCGCCGGTGACGGGCAGCATCGCGATGCAGTCGACCGGGCAGGGCGGCACGCATAGATCGCAACCGGTGCACAGTTCGGCGACGACCGTGTGCATCTGTTTCGGTGCACCAACTATTGCATCGACTGGACATGCTTGCATGCAAAGCGTGCAGCCGATGCAAACCTGTTCGTCGATAACCGCCAGCGGCCGTGCGCGTTCGACGCCATTGGCGGAATTGAGCGGAAGCACCGGTTTGCCGAGCAGCGCGGCGAGGCGCGCGATGCCTTCGGCGCCGCCGGGCGGGCACTGGTTATAGTGCGCGGCGCCGCTTGCGACGGCTTCGGCATAGGGGCGGCATGCGGGATAACCGCACTTCGTGCATTGCGTTTGGGGCAGCAGATCCTCGATGCGATCCGCGAGTGTTTTGACGTCTGTCACGGTTGCGGCGTGGGGGTTGGGTGTGCGTGCGCACAGCCTGAACTAAATAGCACATTATCGCCGATTTCCCCGATTGCCATTCGCAATCCATGTGCCATAATCGAAGCGCTTTTTCGAAAGACCGCAGAAAAGGGTGTGTTCCCCAACCATAACGCGCCCGCTCAACGCCGCCAGCGCGAAGTCCGAGGAGAGAGGCTGGCAGCGCGATCCGGATAACGCGGCTCACGAAGACGATGCCACCATGAATCAGCCGAAAATCAAAAGAGATCCTGAAGGCACGCGGCGGCGCATTTTGCTTGCGGCAGCCGAAGAGTTTGCAAATGGTGGGCTGTTCGGCGCACGCGTCGACCAGATTGCCCGCCGCGCGGAAACCAATGAACGCATGCTCTATTACTACTTCGGTAGCAAGGAGCAGCTGTTTACCGCGGTACTCGAGCATGCGTTCAGCGCGCTCAACGAAGCGGAGCGCACGCTCGAACTCAACGGCGTCGCACCCGTCGAGGCCGTTACGCGTCTTGCGCATTTCGTTTGGGACTACTATCGCGATCATCCCGAACTGCTGCGTCTCATCAACAACGAGAATCTGCACGAAGCACGCTATATGCAGAAGTCGACGCGCATCCGCGAAATGATCTCGCCGATCGTCGCGACGCTCGGCGGCATTCTCGAACGCGGTCAGCGAGCAGGGCTGTTTCGCACGAACGTCGATCCGCTGCGCTTTTACGTGACGCTTTCGGGCATGGGCTACTACATTGTGTCGAACCGCTTCACGATCGAAGCGACGCTCGGCCGCGATTTCAGCAGCGCCGCCGAACGCAGCGAAGTGATCCAGATGAATACCGAGTTGCTGCTCGCGTACCTGTTGCGCAAGTAGCCGGGTGGGGCGAGGCGATCCGAGGCGGTGCGCGCCGCGAACGGCTATCGCAGCGGAGTTTTGGGCGCTCGCAACCGGCCACGCAAAAAGCGAACAAAAATCAGTATCACGAACCAGGTTGAGAAGCACCGGGTTGAGAAGCCGGCTCAATAGAAAAGCCAACGGCCTCAGTAGAGGCCGTTGGCTTTTTCAATGCTATTGCACGTTTAATGCTTAGGCTTCGACTTTCTCTTTCGTCGTCCTGGTGGTCTTGCTGTTGTGCGCGAGAATGAAGTCGCGCAGTTGCGGATAGATGATCGTGCGCCAGCGGCGTCCCGAGAAAATGCCGTAGTGGCCGCATTTTTCCGCGGTGAAGTGCTGTTTGTGCTTCGCGGGAATGCCCGAGCACAGATCATGCGCGGCGTAGGTCTGTCCGTCGCCGGAAATATCGTCCAGCTCGCCTTCGATCGTAAACAGCGCGGTTGTCTTGATGTCCTGCGGCCGCACGCGTTCGCCGCCGACATCCCACGTGCCCTCGGCAAGACGGAACTCCTGGAACACGACGCGGATCGTGTCGAGGTAATAGTCGGCATCCATGTCGAGCACGGCGTTGTATTCGTCGTAGAAGCGGCGATGCGCTTCGGCGTCGTCTTCGTCGCCGCGCAGCAGGCTCTGGTAGTAGTCCCAGTGCGAGGCCGCGTGGCGCTCCGGATTCATTGCGACGAAACCGGTGTGCTGCAGGAAGCCCGGATACACCTTGCGGCCCACGCCCGGATAATTCGGCGGCACCGTGAAAATCACGTTGTTTTCGAACCACTCGTACGAATGCTGCGTGGCGAGCGAGTTGACCGAGGTCGGGCTCTTGCGCGCGTCGATCGGGCCGCCCATCATCGTCATGGTGCGCGGCGTGTCTTCGCCGCGGCTCGCCAGCAGCGCAATGGCGGCGAGCACCGGCACGGTCGGCTGGCACACGGAGATCACGTGCAGATTCTTCGCGCCGATGTGGCGGATGAATTCCTGGATATACGCGACGTAGTCGTCGAGGCGGAATTGGCCGGCTTCGAGCGGCACCATGCGCGCGTCGATCCAGTCGGTGATGTAGACCTTGTGGTCTTGCAGCAACGTGCGCACGGTGTCGCGCAGCAGCGTGGCGTGGTGTCCCGACAACGGCGCGCAGACCAGCACGGCCGGCTCGTCTTTCAATTGATTGACGGCATCGCTGTCGTCCGCATAGCGCTTGAAGCGCATCAGGCGGCAGAACGGCTTCTCGATGATGGTCTGCTCGACGATCGGGATGTTATGACCGTCTTTGACAATCTGGTGGATGTTGAACTCGGGCTTTTCGTAATCCTTGCCGAGCCGGTACAGCAGTTCGTAACCGGCTGAGAGGCGCGTGGCGCCCGGCACGTAGGCTAAGGGACTGGCAGGATTCGCGAATGATTTCGACGCGGCCTGGGCCCAGGCGGTGAGGGGGCTCAACATCGCCCGCTGGAATTCGTGCAGTTGATAGAGCATGGGTGCTCCGTTTTAGGCGGTTCGCATTGGGCTTCGCAAACACGCGTGAGGCGTTGCGGCGGGCCATTTTGGTTGTGGGCGCATTGTTTTTGGCCGACAGTCGGATCGATGATATCGAACTATGTAAATTTGTGCAACGCAACAATTCGCGCACACACGGTACGCAAACTGTCACTGGATCATGCTAGTGGCGATGCTGCTGCGCCGCTATCAGGGCTTGCCTCACCCTCGAGGGCCATCTCGCGTGCGCCGTTATGCGGCGGCTGGCCGGTCGCCAGGGCCATTTCCTGCTCGTGTTTCATCAGGTTCAGCCCGGTGTGCACGAGCGCTACATGCGAAAACGCCTGGGGGAAATTGCCGACGAGCCGCTTCGCGGCCGGGTCGTATTCCTCGGCGAGCAGACCGACGTCGTTGCACAGCGCGAGCAGGCGCTCGTACATCTCGATCGCTTCGCTCACGCGGCCCTGCAGCGCGAGGTTGTCGACCATCCAGAACGAGCACGCAAGAAAGGTGCCTTCGCCGGGCGGCAGGCCGTCGTCGTATTCGGTGGTGCGGTAGCGCATCACGAAGCCGCCGTGCATCAGGTCCTTCTCGATCGCCTCGACGGTGCCCTTGATGCGCGGATCGCGCGGCGGCAGGAAGGCGACCAGCGGCATCAGCAGCACGCTCGCGTCGAGCTGGTCGCTGCCGTAGTGCTGCACGAACGCATTGCGCTCGGGATTCCAGGCTTTCTCGCAGACTTCCGCGTGAATCTCGTCGCGCGTCGCGCGCCATTCGTCGAGCGGGCCGTCGAGCGCGAACATGTCGGCCGAGCGGATCGCGCGATCGAACGCGACCCACGCCATCACTTTCGAGAACGTGAAGTGCCGGCGTCCGCCGCGCGTTTCCCAGATGCCTTCGTCGGGCTCGCGCCAGATCGTCGCGAGGTGCCCGAGCATCGCGCATTGCACGTTCCAGGCGGTGGCGTCCGCCTGCAGGCCGCCGACGCGCGCGAGATGCAGCGCGTTCATCACTTCGCCGTAGACGTCGAGCTGGCGCTGGCCGACCGCGTTGTTGCCGATGCGCACCGGCTTCGCGCCCTGGTAGCCCGGCAGCCAGTCGATTTCGAATTCGGGCAGGCGCCGCTCGCCGGCGATGCCGTACATGATCTGCAACTGATCCGGCGCGCCTGCCATCACGCGGCCGAGCCAGCTGCGCCACGCGCGCGCTTCGTCGTAGTAGCCGCCGCGCATCATCGCGAGCAGCGTGATGGTCGCGTCGCGCAGCCAGCAGTAGCGGTAGTCCCAGTTGCGCGAGCCGCCGAGCTGCTCCGGCAGCGAGGTCGTGGGCGCGGCGACGATGCCGCCGGTCGGTTCGTAGGCGAGCGCCTTGAGCGTAATCAGCGAGCGGCGGATCGGTTCGGCCCAGCGCCCCTCGACGGTGCCGCGCGCCGACCATTCGAGCCAGTGATTCTCGGTGCGCGCGAGCGCCGTATGCGGGTCGCGCGCCGGCGGAATACGCAGATGCGACGGCGCATAGGCGAGCGAGAACGGCACGCGCTCGCCTTCGGTCACGGTGAATTCGGCGATGGTTTTCATATCCTCGCCGCGCAGCTCGACCGGCGTGCGCAGCACCGCGTTGTCCGGGCCGACGATTGCCTTGATGCCGCTGTCCTGTTCGAGCCGGTCGACCCACGGAATCGAGAAGCCGTAGTCGAAGCGCAGCACGAGCTCCATTTTCATGCGCACGGTGCCGCGCTTGCCGACGACGATGCGGATCATTTCCGACCAGCCGTTGCCGGGCGGCATGAAGTCGATCAGCGTGACGGCGCCCTCGGGCGTTTCGAAGTCGGTTTCGAGGATCAGCGTTTCGCCGCGATAACGGCGCGTGACGGTGGGCGCGGCATCGTTGGCCGACGTGTCGGGCGCGATCAGCCATCGGCCGTTGTCGGGCGTGCCGAGCAGCGCGGCGAAACAGGCGCCGGAGTCGAAGCGCGGCCAGCAGAGCCAGTCGACGGAACCTTCGCGGGAGACGAGCGCGGCCGTGTGGCCGTCGCCGATGAGTGCATAGTCTTCGATGAGTGCGGGCATGTCGGAAAACGTGTCGTGATGGCGGACGGCCGGAAACGGTACTGCGGGTGGGTACCGCGGGTGCCGCGCCTCGAAAGCCGGTTATTACCGGACCTGCATGAACTGGGTTGGTTCATCGCGTGGTGCGGCAAAACGCGATTGGTAAATTGTCAAATCCATGCTTAGAATTGAACCTCATGCCGATGTCCGGTGCATACCGGGCTGCGAATCGGCCTTGCTCATGGCGCATCGAGACGCCGTTTCCGAGGACGAAAGCCATGCTGAACCCGTCGAAATCCGATTGCATCACGATTCTCTCGGCCGCCAGCCAACTTGCCGACGACTCGATGCTGCCACTCGATCATGGCCACCTTGGCCTGAGCCGCAACTGCATGCTCGCGACCGCGGCGTTTCTGGTCGAGCGGGCCTGCTTCCGGCGCTATCAGGAAGACGACGGTCATTATGCCGTTGGCGCCTTGTCGCTGCAGGGGCGTTTGCGTCTCGACCAGCTTTCGAACGGTTGAGCGGCACTGCGTACGCACGCGGTTTGACGCGCCGCTTTATCTGAATCGGGTTCTATCGTTCCGCTCACGACCGACACGGGGTGCGCAAGCGTGGGTGGCGCGCTCGCGTGGTTGCTTTGGGCCGCTTTGCGCGTGTTGCCCGTAGCCGATAGTCCGTGGCATGTACCGCCGGGAGTGCGTGCTTCGTTGCGCGCTATTGCCATTGCCATGTTCATGCTGCGCAGCGACATGCGCGGTAAGCGGCACTGTGCGAGACGCAGTGCGATGCGCGGCGACAGGCTCCGCGGCGTTGTTGCAGCCGCACTTGCGCTACGCCGCCGCAACTTCTCCACCGCGCACTTCGTGGCGCGCGAAGCGTTCCGCTGCCGGACGCAAGCCGCGCTCCCGATCTCGCGTTACGCGCCGCTCACAGGTGCGACGACCCCACGCCGAAGATGCCGATAATGCCGATGATGATCAGATAGAGCGCGACGATGTAGCTCAACAGGCGCGGCATGACCAGAATCAGAATGCCGGCGATCAGCGAAACGAGCGGACCGAGGCTCAGTGTGACGTTCATGAAGACTCCCAGGGTGAGACGCGTGATACGCGATTGGAAATTGAAAAATGTCCCGTGGTGCGGGACGGTGATTGTCGGCGAAAATGGCTTCGCATGAGTTTGTCTTTACCTGGGATCGGTCTCGCTCAGGTCTCCCCCCGGTCTTGCCTAGGCCGCATGGCTGGCTGTATTCGCTGCATGATCCGACCGGACGCTCTTATACTGGCTTTGGCAAGAACAACGCAGAACGACGCTCGACCCCGCGCGCGGCAGACGGGGCAGACCAGACACCGCGATTACTGCTATCACCGTTCTTACCCGCCGACCGATGTCGAGGAGGTTCCATGCTTCGCCGTTGCCGTGCCGCCGCGCGTAGTGTCATACGCCGCGTGATGCCTCGTGTTTGCGCTTCAGCCTGTGCTCCCGCTCCGGCCGTCCCCCCTCGCGCGGACCGCGCCGCCAAGGCGGCTTCATGGCGTGCAACGTGGCCCGTGCCACGCCACGCCGCCCGTTCGATGATAAAAGGTTTCGTGCTTATGGTCTCGATTGCTGCTTCGCCAGCGTACGCGCAAGATTCCGGCCCGGTCCCCGCCGACGGCGTCTACAATCTGCTGGTCGGCACTTATACCGGCGGCAAAAGCGAGGGCATCTACGTCTATCGTTTCGACACGAAGACGGGCGCGGCGACCCAGGTGTCGGTCGCGAAGACGGTCAATCCGTCGTTCCTCGTCGTGAGCCGCGACCGCCGCTTCGTCTACGCGGTCAACGAACTGCCCGGCGATAACGGTCCAGCCACCCAGCGCGGTGGCATCAGCGCATTCGGCTTCGATGCCGCGCGCGGGCAACTGAGGTTTCTCAACAAGGTGTCCTCGGATGGCAACGATCCGTGCTACCTGAGCTTTTCGCCCGACCAGAAGTTTCTGCTGACCGCGAACTACTCGGTCGCGCCCGACCCGGGCGGCAGCTTCGCGGTGTTTCCGTTGCAGTCCGACGGCCAGGTCGGTGCGTCGGTGCAGACCGTGCACCACGAGGGCGGCGGACCGGTGAAAGGGCGGCAGGACGACTCGCACGTGCATTCGACCGTGTTCTCGCCGGACGGCCGCTTCATGTTTGCGCAGGACCTCGGCGCCGACAAGCTGTACGCGTACCGCTACACGCCGCAGGGCAGCCCCGGCCCGTTCGCGCCGGCCGACTGGAGCTACGCGCAGCAGAAGGCCGGCACGGGCCCGCGCCATCTGGTGTTCGGCGCGGACGGCAAGCATGTGTATCTGACGAGCGAACTGGCCGGCACGGTCAGCACGTTCGACTATCGCGACGGCCGGCTCGCGCTCGCGCAGACACTCTCGCTGAGCCAGCCCGGCTTCAAGGGCGCGGTGGGCGCCGCGGCGATCCATCTGTCGCCGGACGGGCGCTTCGTCTATGCATCGAATCGCGGCGACGCGAACGAGATCGTGATCTTCGCCGTCGATCCGGCCAACGGGCATCTGAAGCCGATCGGCCATCAGTCGAGCCTCGGCAAATCGCCGCGCGAGTTCGCGATCGATCCGAGCGGCAACTGGCTGATCGTCGGCAATCAGTTGAGCGATACCGTGTACGTGTTCAGGCGCGATCCCCGGACCGGTTTGCTCGATCCGACGCCGAAGCAGCATTTCGAGCTGGGTTCGCCGGTGGATTTCAAGTTCGCGTCGCCGTCGTGATGAGGGATGCACGCGCGTGATTCGACGGAGCGCGTGCAATAAGAAAACGGACCGCTCACAAGCCCTGTGAGACGGTCCGTTTTTTTATTGTTCAGCCGACTTTTCCTGGTCTTCCTGGGTCGCAGCATGGCTGCGAATCGCAGGCCGATCGCTCGCTGTCCGGTTTCATGCTGCGATCCGTTCTGCCGATGCCGCCGGGCGTTACTCCGCCGGCCCCGGCGCCAGCACTTCGCGGCTGCCGTTAATGCTCATCGCCGATACGAGCCCCGCCGTTTCCATCTGCTCGACGAGCCGCGCCGCGCGGTTGTAGCCGATGCGCAATTGCCGCTGCACCGACGAGATCGACGCGCGCCGCGTGCGCACGACGAACGCGACCGCTTCGTCGTAGAGCGGATCGGCTTCCGCATCCGGCGTTTCGCCGAACAGGTCCTGGGCCGCGCCGCCGTCGGCGGCGGGGCCGTCGAGAATGCCTTCCTCGTACTGCGGCTCGCCGAACTGCTTCAGATACTCGACGATCGCATGCACTTCCTCGTCGGCGACGAACGCGCCGTGCACGCGCTGCGGGTAGCCGGTGCCCGGCGGCAGGAACAGCATGTCGCCCTGGCCGAGCAGCGACTCGGCGCCCATCTGGTCGAGAATCGTGCGCGAGTCGATCTTCGACGACACCTGGAACGCGACGCGCGTCGGAATGTTCGCCTTGATGAGGCCGGTGATGACGTCGACCGAGGGCCGCTGCGTCGCCAGAATCAGGTGGATGCCGGCCGCGCGCGCCTTCTGCGCGAGCCGCGCGATCAGCTCCTCGATCTTCTTGCCGGCGACCATCATCAGGTCGGCGAGTTCGTCGATTACGACGACGATCAGCGGCAGCGGCGCGAGCGGCTCGGGCGCGTCGGGCGTCAGCGAGAACGGGTTGCCGAGCTTCTTGCCCTTGGCTTCGGTGTCGCGGATCTTCTGGTTGAAGCCCGCGAGGTTGCGCACGCCGACCGCCGACATCAGCCGGTAGCGCTTCTCCATTTCGCCGACGCACCAGTTCAGCGCATTGGCCGCGAGCTTCATGTCGGTGACGACCGGCGCGAGCAGGTGCGGAATGCCTTCGTAGACCGACAGCTCCAGCATCTTCGGATCGATCATGATGAGGCGCACTTCCTCGGGCGTCGCCTTGAACAGCAGCGAGCAGATCATCGCGTTGATCGCGACCGACTTGCCCGAACCGGTCGTGCCCGCGACCAGCATATGCGGCGCCTTGGCGAGATCGGCGACGACCGGGTGGCCAGTGATGTCCTTGCCCATCGCGAGCGTCAGTTGCGAATGCGAATTCTGGTAGACGCTCGCTTCGAGGATTTCCGAGAGGCGGATCGTCTGTCGCTTCGCGTTCGGCAGTTCGAGGCCCATGCAGGTCTTGCCGGGGATCGTCTCGACCACGCGGATCGACGTGAGGCCGAGACCGCGCGAGAGGTCCTTCATGAGACCGACGATCTGGCTGCCGCGCACGCCGAGCGCCGGCTCGATCTCGAAGCGCGTGATGACCGGCCCCGCCGATGCGCCGACCACGGTCACGGGCACCTTGAATTCCTGCAGGCGCTGCTCGATCAGCTGGCCGGTCTCGCGGAGCTTTTCGTCCGAGATCGGTTCGACGCCGGCGTCCGCGCGCGCGAGCAGATCGAGCGGCGGCAGTTCGACTATCGACGCGGCCGGTGCGTGGAATTCGAAGCCGTTGACCGGAGCGTGGCCGCGCAGCGGCGGGCGCTGGGCGGTGGCCTCGGCGGGGGCGGCTGCGCTGTCTGCGCTGTTTGCGCCGTTTGCCGTGGGGGGCGTGTCGGCGATCGGCGAGGCGGGTGCAGGCGTCGGGCCTGATGCGGTGGATGGTGAGTTCGCCGCGAATGCGCCGGGTGCGGCGGGTGTTGTGGCCGTTGCCGGTGCGGCAGGTGTCGCGGTGGGAACGGTGGTTCCGGCAACCTGCGTGGGTAGCGCGGTGGCGAGTGCGTCTGGCGTAGCCGGCGCGATGGGCGCCAACGACGATGTGACCGGCGTTGGCGTTGGCGTCGGCGCGGTCAGCGTGCTCGGCTCGACTGCGGACGAGGCCGGTACGGTTGGCCCGAACGACGGTACGGGAGTGGCCGGTGCCGCTGCGGGTGTTGTGGCGATCGGCGGGACAGTGGCCGGGGTGTTGCCGGTGGCGCTTCCATGCGCGCCGAGCGACGGCCCGACGCTGGGTGCCGTCGCGCCGAAACCCGGGAAGCGCACGACGTTCGAAGCGACGCTTTGCGCCGGGGTGGGTGTGGCGGGGAGCGCTGCGTGGGTTGCCGTTGCCGCTGTCGCGGTCGCCGTGTGCGTTACGTCAGGCGTCGGCGGTGTGCTCGCGGGTTCGGTCGCCGTGGGCAGGGCAGGGGAGCGTGCGGCCATCGTCGAGGACGATGTTGCAGGTTCGCTTGCCTGCGCGCCCGTACCCATAGTCGCGCTTGCAACGGGAGACGACAGCGTGGCGGGAGAAGACTGCGCAACCGCACCGGGCGATGCGACCGCCCCGGATTGCGACGCATCGGGTTGCGACGAACCCGACGGCGACACGGGGCGTTGAGCCGCCACGGCCCCGAGCTTGCTCTCCCAAGGCACGAGCGTTTTGTCGACCACGATTTCGGCGGCGGGAGCCGCCGGCTGCGTCGGTGCCCCGGTTGCGGTGGTGGCTGAATCGACGGTTGGCGCGGGTTCTTCCTTTCGCGGCGCTGGGGCGACTGTGCTCGCGGCGGCGACTACGGTCTGCGCAGCGGCGAGAGATTCCGCGCTAGGTCCGCTGACCGGTTTGATCGTTGCATCGGCTGGTGCCGTGTGACTGCTGTCCCGCGTCGCCGAGTGTGTCGCATCGTTAGCGACGGGCGCTGCGTCTTCCTGTGAGGCATTGCCCTCCAGCTGTGCAGCAAAACGCTGAAACGATGTCGACGCGCCGCCGATTGACGCCGGATATTGCGGCGCGGACGAGAGCGGTGGCGTTTCGATCGGCGCCGACTCGCGAGGCGCGGATTCGGCGCGAACAGCCGCAGCGGACATAGCCACGACAGGCGCGGCTTGGACAGCCGCGGACTCCACCAAAGCCGCCGCCGATACCGCCGACGCATGCACCGCCTCTCCACTCGTCGCGCTTGCGTTTTGCACGGCCGCCGGAGTTTCGGTCGTGTTGGCGTCGGCCACCGACTCGGCAGTCTCCATGACCTGTGACGCAACGGCTCCCGGCGCCGGAGTTTCGGTCGTGTTGGCGTCGGCCACCGGCTCGGCAGTCTCCATGACCTGTGACGCAACGGCTCCCGGCACATGAATAACTGGCGGCTCGGTCGGCCATTGCGCGACAGGCGCGTTGCTGTCCTCGACGGGTGCATCGGAAGCGGCTATCGCCGTTTCCTCAGCCACGGCAGCAGCGGCTGGCAATGCAACCGGCGCTGTTTCGACCGACGGCTCGGCCGGCGTTACCGCCGGTGCACGCCCGACCACCGGCTCCGCAGATGCCTGCGCGACAGACCCGGCCGAAACCGCCTGGACCGGATCGCTACCCGGCGCCTCGCTGGCCGGCCTGGGCGCCTCGACCGGCATCGCCGCCTGCGCGACATCGCCAGGCTTGACGCCATCCACGCCACGGCTGCGCGCGAGGCTCACGCCGGCCATATCGGTCCAGCGCGCGGTGTTTTCCGCGATGCTGCGCAGTGTTTCCTCGACGCTCGCGGGCTCGGCAACGTTCTGCGAGTTCGTCGCCGAGTGCGCGAAACCCGGCGCGGGCCTGCGCGTATCGGACGGCGGCGTGACGCCGCCGGCGTGCGCCGCGTTTGAGAGCGGCTGACGCGATGTCGTTGTCCGGTTGAACGAACCCGCCGCATCCGCCGCACGTTGCAGCGACGCCGCGCGGCTGCCGCGCGTCGAAGCATGGATCGATTCCCCCGCCATGCCGCCGCCCGGCGCAGAGCGTACCGCCATCGCCTGCGCGGCTCTGGCCGACACGCCGGATGCGGCGGCGGCCGTTGCCGCCAAAGCCGCACTGGAGCCGATCGGGCGCTGCTCGCCGGAGGCGCGCCGGCCAACCTGCAACGCTGCGTCGCGAGCCACGGC